>CANJMX010000060.1 GCA_947475125.1 Actinomycetota bacterium | reverse complement strand
GGCCAGCGCTCCAGCGAGTCCTTGTGCCGCCGCTCGCGCTCGCGTCGCGTGATCTCCTCGGGGTCAGCGGCTGCCTTCTTGGCATTCCGCAGCGCCTCGATCATGTCGTAGCGGCGTTGTTCCTTGTCCTTCGCGTCCTGCGCGGCCTTGCGCTTGGCGCGGGCGAGGGTGCTGTCATGGTGAGCTCCGAACACGACTGAGCAGGGTAGCGCGATCTGAGGATCGTGCCCTGCTGATCAGCTGATTGCGCCCGATCCGGCGAGAATAAGGACGATCAGCCCCAGTGCCACGCGGTACACCACGAAGATGTAGAGGCTGTGCTTGGTGAGCCATTTGAGCAGGAATGCAATGGAGGCGTAGCCCACGATGAACGACACGATGGTGGCCACCAGCACCGATCCGAAACCCGCGTCCATCGACCCCGAACCGCCAAGCTCCTTGACCAGTTCGTACAGGCCCGACAGCACGATGGCAGGGATGGAGAGCAGAAATGAGAACCGGGCGGCTGCTTCGCGGTCAAAGCCCATCACCAGGCCAGCGGTGATTGTGGCGCCCGAGCGGGACACCCCGGGGATGAGCGCGAGCGCCTGGGCGATGCCCACCACGATGGCGTCTTTGCGGCTTACGGATTCCACCGGGCGCTTCTTCGACCCCAGCGAATCGGCTGCGCCCAGCAGCAGGCCGAACACGATGAGCGTGACGCCCATCAGGTACAGGCTGCGTGCGCCGGTCTCGATCTGGTTCCGGAACAGGAACCCGAAGATGACGATGGGGATGGTGCCGATGATCAGGTACCAGCCCATGCGGGCGTTCAGGTCTGAGCGCAGGCGCGGGCGGGTGAGGCTCCTGAACCACGTGGTCACCACGTTCCACAGATCGCGCCGGAAGTAGATAACCACCGCAGCCATGGTGCCCATCTGGATGATGGCCGTGAACTCGGCGCCGGGATCGGACCAGCCGAAGAAGGCCGGGACGATGCGCAGGTGGGCGGAACTGGAAATGGGAAGGAACTCGGTGAGCCCCTGCACGATTCCAAGCACGACTGACTGAAGGAGTGACATCGGGGAGGCACCCTACCCGGCGTGACGGGTGCACACGGCCGCCGTGGCGGCCGCGATCAAGCCGTGATCAGCCCTTGGGAATGCGCGCCAGCAGCACGTCGCACGTTGCGTGCCGCGACAGGTGCAGCGCAAATGATCCCAGCAGCAGGCGCTCGATCTTGCCGCGTTCCGCACCGGCCACCACCAGATCAACGCCGTGCTCCTCGGCCCACAGGCACACGGCATCGGGCGGATGCCCCTGCAGCACCACCGGCTCTGCACCCGGCACGCCGGCCACGGCCTCGGTCAGCCACTCGAGCGCGGCGCTCTGCATCACCTCGGGGTCCGGGATGAAAACCCCGCCCTCGCCCATGTAGGGAGGTGGCATCGGGATGCTGGTCACATGCAGCACCGAAAGGCGCGCGCCGGTGAGCGCAGCGATGCGCGAGGCCTCCCCGAGGGCCTTCCGCGACCCCGGGCTGTCCTCTATTGCCACGGCGATGTGCTGGTAACTGTCCATGCCGCAATCGTAGGGAGTGCAACCGGGCGGCGGTAGCATCACCACGTGGCAGACCTTTCACCGCTTGCCAAACGCTACGACGGCCTCATCCTCGATCTGGATGGGTGCCTATGGGTGGGTAACCGCCCCGTTGACGGTGCGGCGGCCGCGGTGGATGCGTGGCGGGCATCTGGCCGGCGACTGGTATTTCTCACCAACGACCCGCGATCGGCGCCCGACGAAGTGGTGCAGCGACTGTGGGCCCACGGCGTGCGTGCGTCGCTCGATGAGGTGGTCACCTCCGGCGTGGTGATGCAGGAGTACCTGGCCGAACGGTTTGCCGGTTGCACTTCGGTGGTGGTGGGAAGCGAGGCAATGGTGCGACATGTACGGCTTGCCGGGCTGCGCGTCATCGCCGACGAGTCGCTGGTGCCTGATGCCGATGTCGTGGTGCTGGCCGGCCATCCCGGCCTTGCCTACCCCGAACTCACGTGGGCGGTGCGCGCTGCATATGGCGGCGCCACGGTGGTGGCCACCGGTCGCGATCGCATTGTGCCGTCGGATGCCGGGGTGATTCCGGGCACGGGCGGGGTGGTGGCCTACGTGGAGTACTGCTCGGGTGCGGAGGCCGTGGCCGTGGGCAAGCCCGGAGCCCATGCCTGGCGAATTGCCCGCGAGCGCCTCGGGGTGGACGGCCCGGTGCTGGCTGTGGGCGACCGGCTGGACAGCGACATCGGTGGCGCGGCGGCCGCGGGCATTGATGGTGCCCTGGTGCTCACCGGCGTGAGCGATGCCGCAGATGCGGAGGCATGGGGTGGTGCCCAGCCGGTGGCCGTGGCTGCCCATCTCGCAGCATTGATCATGGGGTGAAGTGGTCGAAAATGACCGGTCGTCGTCTGTAGCGTTGGAGTCAAGATCGTCGAGTGAGGGGGTGGGGCATGCGCACAACACGACGCAGGATGCTGGTCGGATCTATTGGCATGGCGGGGATGCTGGGTGTCATTACCACCGCGGCCGCCGGCGTTCCAGCACCTCTCATCTCCCTTACGGCCGACCCCGGTTCGCTCGATATGGGAAGTGTCGTCGTCGGGTCGTCATCTGCCGCCAGCACCGTCATCTCCACCACCAACAGCGAATCGGTGCCCTGGGCCGGCGTGGTGCTCGGTACGCCGGCCGCCACCCTTACCGGTGCCAACGCGGCTGAGTTCACGATCGACTCCTCGGCGGCCGGCGCCTGCACCAGCCTGCAGCAGTTGATGCCCACTGAGTCATGCACCACGCGCGTGGTGTTTACACCGACGTCATCGGGGACCAAAACGGCATCGCTCACCGTGGCTGCGGACACCACCCTGATGCTTGCCGGCTCGGTGGGAACCAGCGAATGCCCGCTCGTCGTCGTGAACGGCATAGGCGCGACATCTCTTCCCTCGAGCGCCTGCTCCATCAGCATTCCCATCACGGCAACGGCACTCACCCCGCCCGGCGGGGTGGTGAGCATTTCGCCGACACCCGCGACGGTACGCACCGGTCATTCCGTGACGGTGGTCGTCACTACCTCCAACACCGGCGAGGCCGCGATGCTGGACGCAACCACGGTGCTCGCGGTTCCCAGTTCCCTGCGGGTGGTCAATGCCGGTGGCGGGCAGGCCATTGCCTCGGGCCTCTCGTGGACCAACGCATCCATCGCCGGTGGTCGCAGCGAGAGCCACACCGTGACGCTGCGGGCGCTGTCGGCCCGGGCCCGTATTGCTGACCTCCAGGTATCGCTTGAGGCAACCGGCATCACCGGATCGGCAGCGGCGAAGGTGAAGATCACCGTGCCGAAGGCGAAGAAGAAGACGCCCAGGAAGAAGGCGGTCCCGGTCACCGGGTAACGCCGGCCCCGGGGTTCAGGTACCCGGTGTCTCCTTGAGGAGGCGCCGGGCCACCTTCCCTGACGGGAGGTGCGGCAACTCGTCGCGCCACTCCATCGTGGGTGCGGAATGAATACCCAGTTCGTGTGCCACGGCCGCGTGGATCTCCTTGGCCGCCGCATCGGTGTCGGCACCATCCACCGCCACGGCCACCGCGACGGGCCGCATGAGACCCCGGTCGTCGTGGCGTCCCACCACCACCACCTCGGCGACCGCTGCATTCGAGAGCACCACGTTCTCCACGGCCACCGGGCTCACCCACTTGGCGTCCACTTTGAAGAGATCATCGGCACGGCCCACATGCCGGTAGATGCCCTGCTCCTCAATCACCATGTCGCCCATGCGGATCCACTCGCCCATGAGCAGGTCGCGGGTGAGGTCGGCGCGGCGGAAGTAGCCGGATGTGTTGCTGTCGGACTTGATCCACAACTGACCGGCAGTGCCGCTTGGCACGGGCACGCCGTCTGCGTCGCGCAGGGAGACCTCGGCACCCGGGACGGGTCGCCCGAGGCTTCCGGGCAGGTCATCGCCCGGCCGGGTGGACAACACCACGTTTGAACACTCCGAGCAGCCGAGGCCCTCCACCACGTCGAGCGAGGGCATCACCTCGCGCAGACGCCTGAGCACCGTTGCGGGCAGGGAGTCGCCTGATGATGCCCCCAGGCGCACGGTGCTGAGTCCCTCGAGTTGATCCGGGTGCCGGTTGACGAATTCGGCCAGCTGCGACCAGAAGGTGGGAACGCCGGTGAGCACGGTCACACGGTGGTCGCGGCAGGCATGAATAACGGTGCGCACATTCGGGGTGATGCGTGTGTGAATGACATGTGCGCCGAGTCCGAGGGGGCGGAAGAACCCGTTGCCGAATCCGAGTGACGTGAAGCCGCGCGAGACCGCGTGACAGGTGTCGCCGGGCCCGAGCCCCAGCACCTCGGTTGCGTAGCCATCCACCGAGGTTCGCATGTCGCGATGGGCATGGACTGCCCCCTTCGGGCGTCCGGTGGAACCGGACGAGAACACGATGTACGCCGGGTCCTCGGGGTGTACCGCCGCAACCGGCACCGGGGTGCCCTGCGCCAGAGCGTCTGGGTGCATGATGCGCCACGGGCCCTCTGGCACCGGCACGTCGGTCACCACGATCGCCGGTGCAGCGTCGTCGAGGATCGCCGCCAGCATCTCGTTGTCGCCGTTCGGGTCGAGGGGGATGGCCACCCCGGCTGCGGCTGCCGTGCCGAGCACCGCCTGCATCCAGTGGCGCCCATCGCGCAGCACCACGGCGACGCGCTCGCCCGCCCGCAGGCCCGCCCCGCGCAGTGCCCCGGCCCCGGCCCCAACGGCGGCCGAGAGGTCGTCGTAGGTCCACGTGCCGTCCTCATCAGTCACTGCCGGGGTATGTCCGCGTCCATCGCGCCGGTGACGCTCCACCAGCAGGTCCACCAGATTTGCCTCGCGGCTGGCGCTGGGGGGGAAGATGCTCGCCGCCGCCGGCGTCTCCATAACCTCGGCAAGGGCATTCAGCGCCTCGGCGGGTACCCGGTTGGGCATCACCAGAATGGCATCGGTGGCACCGGCGTCGGCAAATGCGCGCAGGCGGGATGCGATGTCGGCCGGGCTCCCCACCAGACCCTTGTGCTCGAGCCAGCGCAGGTACTTGCCGGGCTCGGTCTCGAGCGCCGTGGCCTCGGGGGTGACCCATGCGAGGGCCTCATCGGGGTCGCGCACCGGAAGCGCGTACAGGTATGTGGCCACCCGGAGCGGCGCCTCGATTCCAGCCGCCTCACGCGCGGCCACGGCGATGGCCACGCGCTCTGCCAGGTCGTCCGGCTCAAGGAACGCGGCGAAGATCCCATCGGCACGCTCACCGGCGATGCGCAGCAGGCGGGGGCGGTGCGCGGCGATGAGGATGGGCGCCGTGGTGGGTCCGGGGGCGCATGGGGCATCGGTGATGAGCCCATCCACGGTCGACCCCTCGGGGTTGGCAAACATCGCGCGCATCACGTCGAGCGCCTGCAGAAGCCCTGCAGTGCGTTCCTTCGGCGGCACGAATGGATACCCGTACGCGTCGTGTTCGCCCTTGTCCGACCCGGTACCGATACCGATCACCAGGCGGCCGGCCGAGATGTGCTGCAGCACCGAGGCCATCTTGGCCCCGAGCGCCGGGGGGCGGTAGGCAGCCGACAGCACCGCGGTGCCAAGGGTGATGCGGTTGGTGACCGCCGCGATGGCAGCGAGGCCGGTGAAGGCATCAAACGCCGCGTCCCGGTGCAGCCGACCCGGGGTCCACAGGTGGTCGTTCAGCCAGACGGAGTCGAACCCCAGCGACTCGGCACGGATGGCCGCGTCGCGAAGATCAGGCCACGACGATGCGTACTGCGGCAGCCTGACACCCAGCCTGAGGCCGGGCCCACTGCCCACCGGGATCATCCCCCGAGGACGAGCACCACGTCGACGTCAGGCTGCACCGTGACGGCGGCCGACTCGATGGTGCTTCCCGCGACCAGGGCATCTTCCGACTGCGCGCCCAGGTCGGCAGCGACCTGCTTGGCGGCGGCGTCCTGACCGGTGCGGTAGTACGCGATGGTCGTCGGCTGCACGGCAGCGTTGCCCTTGCCCACATTGACGTACCCGATGGCCTGCGCCTGCGACTGCGTCTTGGCAGCCAGACCGGCGGTGGCGGTGCCGTTGAGCACCACCAGCTTGATCTGGTCACGGGCCGGTGCACCGGAGATGGTGGAGCCCGTCGTGCCGGTGGTACCCGTGGTCCCCGTCGTGTCAACGGTCGCCGTGGTGCCCACGGTGTCGATGGCCGCGCTGGTGGCGGTGGTATCGGTGGGGGCCACGGTGGCGGTGGTCTCTATCGCCTGGCCGACGGGCGGAAGCGTGACGCCGCCGCCATCGCCACGGGCGAACCACCCGATGACGAAGCCGATGACGATGCACGAAACAGCCAGGAGCACGGGACGTGCCCAGGCGTTGGTGCCGCCGCGAGAGGAGTCGTTTGCAGCCATAACCGTCGGCGACTCTACCCCAACACCACGCCGCGCGTGTTACGGAGCCCGCTGGCAGTGCTGTGCGCCGGACCCTGCTGCTATCTTGCCCGCAGGCCGCAGGGCCATCTGGCGCCAGCAGTTGTTCATCCGCGCCGATCGCCTCCGACCTCCCTGTCCGCATCGGTTCCCCCTTGGGGCCGACGCCCGTAATGCCCTACAGGCACGGGACGAAATGTGCGAGATGGCATGACTGCATCCACAGAGACCACCGAGGTCCTCGCACCGGCCGAGCGGCTTGAGGCTGCGCTCGCCGACCCGGCGACATGGTGGCCCGACGTCGTGCTGCGTGAGCATCAGATCGAGGCACTCGACGAGCTCGCCGTGCGGCTGCGTGCCGGTGCATCGCGCACATGGGTGGATGCCCCCACTGGGTCGGGCAAGACCATCACCTTCTGCGCACTTGCCGCAGCGCTCGATGGGTCGGCGCTCATCCTCGTGCCGCGGCGCAACCTTGCCGAGCAGACCGCCACCGCACTGCAGACCTTCTTCCCCGGCCTCAAGTTCACGGTGGACGGGGTGGCGGGCATCGGGACCCCCGGGGTGACCATCTGTACGTATCAGGCGGCACTCCGCCATGTGGATGAGGCCGACTGGGAGTCGGTGACCTTGCTGGTGTGCGACGAGGCCCACACCACGCTGGGCCAGCAGACCCGCAAGATGATCGATAACGCGATCAACGCGATCGTGGTGGGATTCACCGCAACTCCGGCCACCACAACGGGCCATGTGGAGCAGGTGTTCGGTCCGGTGGCAACCACACTCGACCGTCAGGCTGCGATCGACCGCGGAATCCTGTGCCCGCTCAGGTCGCTGCGCGTGGAGCGGGCCGTCGACCTTTCTGATGTCACTCGCGTGCGCGGCGACTTCGACCAGGCCAGCCTGGGCCGCGCCCTCGACCGTGCGTTGTGGCACCGCGCCTGTGCCGATGTGTGGTCAGAGCACTTTCAGCCGCTCGGGCTTGCCGGCGTGGCCTATACGGCAACCGTTGCGCAGGCACATGCCCTGGCCGACGAGATGGTGGAGCGGGGCGTGCGCGCCGCCGCGGTGTCGGGGCAGACGCAGAGCAGGGAATTGCAGAAGGTCCTCAGACAGTTCGGGGCCGGCGAAATTGACGTGCTGTGCAACGCCGACCTGCTCACCGAGGGGTGGGACGAGACCCGCGCCGCGGTGGTCATGCATCTGGCGCCCACCACGTCGGAGCGTGTGTTTGTGCAGCGCCTGGGGCGGGTGATGCGCCCGGCCCCCGAGAAGGAGGCCGTGTCGGTGGAGTTTCTGCCGGTGGGCGATCCCATGGGCGTGCAGACCAGCCACGACCTGTTTGGTGAGGGCTGGTACAAGCCGCTCGGTCGGGTTGCCGGGCCCCCTGAGGGCGGCGAGCGGGGCAAGCTTGCGCGCGCGGCCGCGGTGCTGGCCGAACAGGACGGCGGGCGTGCGAGCCTGGTGAACCCACGTGCCAGCGCCAGCACGCTGGTGAAGGGGTTCGTCGATGGCGGCTGGCGCGAGGCTGACCCCGGCGACATCCCCATGGGCGTTATGGAGGAGTGGGTGGAGGCCGCCGCCACCGACACCGACTGGTCTGAGGTGGCCGAGCGGGTGTCGGCCGGCTTCGACGTGCGCGGCGCGCATGCCTGGTGGGCACTGTCCGGCGTGGTGGCGCGCAAGGCGCAGAACGGCGACGAGCAACCGCTGTGGCGGGCATGGGCGCTGGCGCTGCTGGTGCACCCCGAACTGCGTCAGGCACTGCCCGAAGATGCCCCGCGCGCGGTGCTCGACCGCCTTCGCATGACGGCCCGCGAACGCATCCGTGCGCTGTGGTTCCACGCCGATCAGGATGGCAAGTGGGACAACGTGGCCTCGCTCGAGCAGCAGGGGCGATCGGCCGAACGCCGCCGCCGCTGGTCGGCCCTCGACTCGGCATCGGCGTGGGCGCCCTCCTGGGCGTGGGAGGTATCGCGTGGGCTGGCTGATGTCAGCCGCCCCGGTCGTAACCAGGAGCTGCACCGCATTGCGAAGTGGGAGTCGCAGCACCTGATCGAGAACGGCGGCGACGTGGGCCTTATCGGGCTGTGGTTGCGTGCCGTGGGCGC
>CANJMX010000059.1 GCA_947475125.1 Actinomycetota bacterium | reverse complement strand
TGACCTTCTCGTTCTGGAACACCTTGGTGCCGGCCAGCATCTCGATGACGACGCGGGTCACCAGCACGGCGGTGAACAGCGAGAGCAGCACGCCGATCATCAGCACGAACGCAAAGCCCTTCGGCCCGGCGGTGCCGAACAGGAAGAGGATTGCCGCCGTCATGAACGTGACGACGTTCGCGTCGATAATCGCGCTGACGCCCTTCGTATAGCCGGTGAGGATCGCCGATTTGGCGGTCCGCCCGGCGCGGGCTTCCTCGCGTATTCGTTCGAATATGACCACGTTGGCGTCAGACGCCACGCCGATGGTGAGGATGGCGCCGGCAATGCCGGGCAGGGTGAGCGTGATTGGCACGAGCTCAGCCACTGCGAGGTAGAACAGTGCGTAGATGATGAGCGCGGCGGCGGCGATGACGCCGAGCAGCCGGTACCAGACGATGAGGAAGATCATCACCACGATGAGGCCAGCCAGACCGGCAATGAGCCCCTGGCTCAGCGACTCAGCACCCAGCGTGGCCGAGACCTGCTTCTGGCTGATGACATCCAGGCGAATGGGGATTGCACCGGAGTTCAGCTGGTCGGACAGCGTGCGCGCGGTCTCACTGGTGAAGTTGCCCGAGATCTGTGCGCCACCGCTGCCACTGATGCCATTGGGGTACTGGCGGTAATCGATCGTTGGCGTCGAGATGATGTTGCCGTCAAGCACGATGGCGAAGCTCTGCAGCCCCTTCCGCAGCGATCCACGTTGCGCAAGGTCACGCGTGACGTCCTGGAACTTCTTGGCCCCGGCGTCGGTGAAACTCATGGTGACGATGGGCTCCTGACTGCCCCCGCCACCGCTGTTGTCAAAACTCTGGGCGGCAGACGTGATGTCGCTGCCGCTCAGCCCGGGCTTGTCCTGCATCAGCACGTACACGGTGCGTGACGGGCTGTCAGCCTTGGTCGGATCGAGCTTCTGCTGGTCCGAGTAGATCACCAGACCGGCAGGCACCGTCTCCACCTGACTCTTCGCGGGCACCTTGCCGCCGTAAGGCTGCAACAGGCTCGCCCGTTCCACGTCAGGCCCCGCCACCAGCGCGTGGGGCGGGTTCTTCTTGAACAGGTAATACGACGCAGCACCCTCGATCGGGGGCCTGGGCGTGGTGCTCTGCGCCTTCTGCACCATCTTCCACAGGCTCGGGTCGCTGGCCACGAAGTTGGCTTCGTAGTCGGTGAACACCAACTGCGCCGGCTTGATGAGGTCTTCCACCACCTGATCCGGATTCTTCGCGCCAGGCAGCGAGACCACGATCTGGTCGCTGCCCTGCGTCTGGATCTCCGGCTCCGACACGCCAAACGAGTCCACTCGATTGCGAATGACCTCGACCGAGCGCGCGATGGCCTCGGGCGTCACCTGCGAATCGCGCGTCGGCTTGCCCTGCAGCACCACCTCGACGCCGCCCTGCAGATCCAGGCCGAGCACCACGGGCTTTACGGCCACGACCACGGCGGATGCCGCGATCAGACCGATGACGACCGCGAGAAAGAGGACGGAGCGGCGGCGCAGATTCATCGGCGCACGCCGGGAAGCGGGATGGAGATGGTGGCTGCCCTAGTCGGCGGCGGGCTGGTCCGCGGCCGGCTCGGCGGTGATCTTGCGGGCGATGGCGGACTGCGCGATGCGGATATCCACATCCTCGGCAACCTGGATGAGCACGGTGCCGCCGTCCTCCATCTCCGACACGATTCCGTAGATGCCCGACGTTGTGACGACCTCGTCACCGGGCTCAAGCGTGCGTGACAACTGCTCCATCTCGCGGCGGCGCTTCTGCTGCGGGCGCACCGCGACGAAGTAGATCAGGGCGACAAAGACAATGATGTAAACAGGAAGAAGGAGTCCCGACATGCGGAATTCGGCCTCAGTTCTTGGATTCCGGACCGGCGGAGGGTAGCAGCGGGGGTAGGGGAGGTGCAGCGCCCCGGGGCACCCGCGGGCGCTGGTACCGTGGCGCCCCGTGAGGCACCC
Organism: Actinomycetota bacterium; assembly: GCA_947475125.1. Lineage (GTDB taxonomy): Bacteria > Actinomycetota > Thermoleophilia > Miltoncostaeales > Miltoncostaeaceae > SYFI01. The sequence continues at coordinate 6,711 of CANJMX010000059.1, read as the reverse complement.
CGCAACACCGGCAGCGCACGCGTGAGCAGTCTGTCCATCGCGATGGTCAGCGAATACGTCTACCCCACCCTCGGTGGGGTGAGCGAACACGTGCACTTTCTCTCCCGCGAACTCGCCGCACGCGGCCACGACGTCACGATTGTCACCGGCAATCTGGGTGATGCCGGCGAGGTTGCCGAGATGGACCGCGCCGCGTTCCGTGAGAGCGGGTACCGCACGCGGCGCGTCGGTCGGTCGATCCCCGTGGTATCCAACGGGTCCATCGCCCGGCTCACCGTGGGTATGGGGCTCAAGCCGCAGATGGCGGATGCCGTGCGCGGCGTTGACGTTGTGCATTCACAGGCGCTGGCCTCCCCCACCCTGCCGCTTCTGTGCCTGCGGGTATCCACCGCGCCCGTCACCGTGGGGACGTTCCACACATACTTCGACGGCGGCCACTGGGCCTACCGCTCGCTGGGCCGCTACGTACGTGCCGCGCTCGACCGGCTCGACCGCCGCATCGCGGTCTCCGACGCCTGCATCCAGGCCCTTTCCCCCTACTTCCCTGGCGACTGGGACGTGGTGCCCAACGGAATCGACTGCAAGCTGTACCGACCGCTCACCGGCCCCGACGAACGTGAACCGGGGCCGCCCCGGATCCTGTTTGTGGGCCGTTTCGACCCCCGCAACGCCTTGGGTGACTTGCTCGACGCCGTCGCCATCCTCAAGCGCGAGGGGCGCGAGTTCGTGGTGCAGGTGATCGGCGATGGCCCCACCCGCCCGATGTACGAGAAGAAGGCGAAGAACCTCGGTATCTGGGACCGCATCGAGTGGCTTGGCCTGCTCAACGAAGAGCGCCCCCACTACTACCGGCAGGCCGACGTGATGGCCGCCCCGTGCGTCCTTGCATCGTTCGGTGTCGTGCTGCTTGAGGCACTCGCATCGGGCACGCCGGTGGTTGCGGCCGACAACATCGGATTCCGGCAGGTGATCCGCGGCGACGTGCCGGGGCGTTTCGTGCCACCGCACGATGGCGCCGAACTGGCGGTGGGCATCGGTGAATTGCTGGATGACCCGTCGCGGTCGGCGAAGATCGCCGTGCAGGGGCGTATCGCCGTGGAGCAAGAGTTCGACTGGCCACGGGTGACCGACCGCATCGAGGAGCTCTACCGCGAGGTGCTCATCTCCAAGCGACGGTCAATTCTCCCCATGACGGGGACCGCCGCCTGACCCCAGTGGATCACGCCCCCGCGGCGTCCCCGGATCCAAACAGCGACGCCTGGGCCTCGGCTCCCCGGGGGATCTCGAGGCCGAGATGCACGTAGGCGCGCGGCGTCGCAATGCGCCCACGCGGTGTGCGTGCGAGCAGCCCCTGCTGAAGCAGAAATGGCTCGTAGACGTCCTCGATGGTGTCCGGCGACTCGCCGACGGCATCGGCGAGGGTGCCGAGGCCGGTGGGGCGCCCCGAGAACGTCACCGCGAGGTGCGTGAGAATCTTGCGGTCCAGATCGTCGAGGCCTGCGGCGTCTACCTCAAGAATGACCAGCGCCTGCTCGGCGATGTCGCGATCCACCGTGCCCATACCCTTCACCTGCGCCACATCCCGCACCCGGCGCAGCAGACGGTTGGCGATACGCGGGGTGCCACGTGATCGGCTGGCCAGGGCAAGCGCCCCATCCTCGGTGATCTGCACGTCCAGGAGCCCGGCTGACCGCATGACGATCTGGGCCAGATCGGATGGCCCGTAATAGTCAAGGCGCTGCACAACTCCGAAGCGGTCGCGAAGCGGCGTGGTGAGCAGCCCTGATCGGGTGGTGGCACCCACAAGGGTGAACCGGGGCAGGTCGAGCCGCAGCGTGCGTGCCTGTGGGCCCTGGCCCAGCACCATGTCCAGCTGGAAGTCCTCCATCGCGGGATAGAGCACCTCCTCCACGGAACGGTTAAGGCGGTGGATCTCGTCCACGAACAGCACATCGCCCGGCGCGAGTGCGGTGAGGATGGCTGCAAGGTCGCCCTTGCGCTCAAGCACGGGGCCGCTGGTAATGGTGATCTCCACGCCCATCTCAGCGGCGAGGATGAGGGCGAGCGACGTCTTGCCGAGCCCCGGCGGGCCGGCCAGCAGCACATGGTCGAGCGGCTCACTGCGCAGGCGGGCCGCCTGCAGGAAGATTGACAGCTGGTCGCACACCGACTTCTGCCCCACAAAGGTCTCAAGCGACTTGGGTCGCAGCGAGGTGTCGAGCTCCACCTCCTCGCGGAGGGGATCCGGGTCGGACAGGCGCTCCTCGGTCATGCGCGAGCGCGACCGAGCGCTGCGAGCCCGTGGCGGATGAGGCTCTCCTCGTCCAGTCCGTCATCGGCTGATGACAGTGCGTGATCCACCTCTGCCTCGGTAAACCCGAGGGCGAGCAGGCCATCGCGCGCGCCGCCGCGGTGACCGCTGCCCGGTGCAGGTGCAATGGCACCCGTGCCCCCCACCTTGTCGCGCAGTTCCAGAATGACCCGTTCGGCGGTCTTCTTCCCCACCCCGGATGCCTGCGTGAGAAATGCCACCTCGCCCCCGCGTATGGCGTTGGCAAGAAGCTGGGGAGTGGTGAGCCCGGTAATGGTCAGTGCCATGCGCGGGCCGATGCCGCTCACCCCGACGAGTTGCATGAACAGCACGCGCTCGGCGTCGTCACCGAATCCGTACAGGTCAAGGGCGTCCTCGCGAACGGCGAGGTGCGTCTTCAACGTCACCTCGCCACCGATGGGTGGCAACAGGCCCCGGGTGTAATCGGACACGCGCACGAGAAACCCCATCCCGCCCATGCCAATAACCACGCCATCGGCGTCCTGCTCGGCCAGTTGGCCGGTGACGAAGCGAATCATGGCCGCAGGCTATCGGCCGCCACGGATGCCGATGGCCGCCTGCAATGGCCCGGCGGAGGCGTGGCAGATGGCCGCGGCCAGTGCATCGGCGGCATGGTCGGTGTCGGTCTCGGCCTTTGTGAGACGCGTCACCATCGCCCGCACCTGATCCTTGTCGGCGCGGCCATTGCCGGTGACCGACTGCTTGATCTGATTGGGCGTGTATTCGGTCACAGCGACCCCAGCGCTCGCGCAGGCCACCAGAAGGGCTCCCCGGGCCGCGGCCATGCCCATGGCCGCTGTGCTCACCGGATGCACGAAGAATGACTCAAGCGCCGCACCATCCACGGGATGCTCGGCGAGCACCGCCGCAAGCCCCTCGTTCAGCGTGAGCAGCCGCTGCTCCACGGGCTGCTTTGCGGGGGTACAGATGGTCCCCCAGGCGAGCGCCTCAATGCGGCTGCCCACCCCCCGCACCACGCCGTATCCCGTGTTGGCGAGCCCTGGGTCGATGCCGAGGACCAGCATCTAGGAGGCCACGGCCTCCATCACCTCTTCGGAGATATCGAAGTTGGCGTACACGTCCTGGACATCGTCGTTGTCCTCCAGGTCGTCAAGCAGGCGCAGCAACTGACGCGCCTCCTTCTCGCCGGTCTCCACGGTGGTCTTGGGGAGCATCGTGATGTCCGCCGACGCCAGCGTGATTCCCGCGCCCTGAAGCCCTTCGCGCACCTGCGCGAGCTCGACCGGGTCGGTCACCACCTGCCAGTGCGATCCGTCCGGGGAGATGTCCTGCGCCCCGGCCTCAAGGGCCGCATCCATGAGGGCCTCTTCGTCGATGCCCTCGCCATCCACAACGATGACGCCCTTGCGCTCAAACTGCCACGCGACGCTGCCGGGCGTACCCAGCTCGGATCCGCACTTGGTGAAGGCATGACGTACATCGCTTGCAGTGCGGTTGCGGTTATCGGTGAGGGCAACGCAAAGGATTGCCACTCCACCGGGCCCGTAGCCCTCGTACGTGACCGTCTCGTAGTCCACGGAACCATCGGCGCCACCGATGCCTTTTTGGATGGCGCGTTCGATGTTGTCCTTGGGCATCGAGAGGGCACGGGCCTTTTCGATCGCCCCGGCGAGCGTGGCATTCGAATTCGCATCGCCACCGCCCTCACGCGCCGCGACCATGATCGCCCGGGTGAGCTTGGAGAAGAGCTGCCCGCGCTTGGCGTCGGCAGCGCCCTTCTTCCGCTTGATGGTGGCCCACTTACTGTGACCCGACACGGATGCCCCCCTTGAGATCTTCGTCCGCCGGGGCCGTGGCCCCGCGGATCCCGTCCACGAACAGTCTGTGCAATCGCCGGTCGCCCGTCAACTCCGGATGGAACGCGCACACGATCCGTGTGCGATCTCGCGCCGCCACGATGTGGCCAGCGTGCTCAGCGAGCACCTCCACTGACGGACCCACCTGCTCGATCCATGGCGCACGGATGAAGATACCGCGCATGGGCGGATCACCGAGCACCGGAACGTCGACGTCGGCCTCAAACGAGGCCAGCTGACGACCGAAGGCATTCCGCCGCACCACGATGTCCATGCCGCCGATCAATGCCTGCTCACCGTCGCCGTCGATGCGGCTGGCAAGCATGATGAGACCCGCACACGTGCCGAACACGGGCAGCCCGCCGGCAATGCGCTCGTGCAGCGCGTCCAGCAGCCCGGAGCGGCCGGCAACGAGACCGAACGTGGTGCTCTCCCCGCCAGGGATGACCAGACCGTCAAGGCCGTCGAGCTCATCGGGCACACGCACCCGGGTCGTACGGGCCCCCACGTCGGCGAGCGCGGCCTCGTGCTCGGACACCGCGCCCTGCACGGCCAGGACCCCGATCCGGGGCCGCGTCAGGTCGGCTGCGCTCACCAGCCCCGGGTCTGCAGCAGGCCACCCTCGGCGGCGATCTGGGCGATCTCGAGACCCGGCATGGCCTCGCGCAGGCCGCGCGACACGCGGGCGACCACCTCTGGGTCATCCCAGTGTGTTGTGGCCTCCACGATCGCACGGGCACGAGCGGGAGGATCCTCGCTCATAAAGATTCCACTGCCCACAAACACGCCCTCCGCACCCAGATACATCATCAATGCTGCATCGGCGGGAGTCGCGATGCCGCCGGCCGAGAAGTTGACGACCGGCAGACGGCCGTGCTCGCCCACCCACTCAATGAGGTCGAGCGGTGCCGCCATCTCCTTGGCGATGGCAAACCGCTCGTCGGGGGTGGCGCTGGCCACGCGGCGGATGCCCTGCGTGATGGTCTTCATGTGGCGCACGGCCTCGACAACGTTGCCGGTGCCTGCCTCGCCCTTGGTGCGCATCATCGCGGCGCCCTCGGAGATGCGGCGAAGCGCCTCCCCCAGATTGGTGGCACCGCACACGAACGGAATGGTGAATCGGCGCTTGTCGACGTGGCTGGCCTCGTCGGCGGGCGTCAGGACCTCTGACTCGTCGATGTAGTCGACCTCGAGTGCCTGGAGCACCTGCGCCTCGACGTGGTGACCGATGCGGCACTTGGCCATGACCGGAATGCTCACGGCCTCCTGAATGCCGATGATCATCTCGGGGTCCGACATGCGTGCCACGCCGCCAACCCTGCGGATCTCAGAGGGGATGCGCTCAAGGGCCATCACCGCGCAGGCGCCAGCCTCCTCGGCGATTTTCGCCTGCTCGGCGTCCACCACATCCATGATGACGCCGCCCTTCAGCATCTGGGCGAGGCCCGCCTTGACCGCGTCGGTACCCGTCGCGCCATTGGCGCGGGCGTTGTCGCTCACCTTCATCTCTCCTCGTCAGACATCGGCGGCAGTCTAGAACGGCCGGGGGCAATGCATGTCACCGCACGGGGAGAATGCCTCCCCGTGCGCGAATTGTCGCGGTTGAACCGAGGCCTCGGCTAGGCAGCGGAGAGCGTGCGACGTGCGACCGGCTGCGACGCCAGCGACTGCGCGAGTGCCTGAGCAACGGCGACGAATGCCGTGAGACTGGGCTCCCCGCCATGCTCCTCAGCGGGAATCACCCGCACGTGCGGTGCACGTGCGGCAGCGGACAGGCTCGAATCGACCAGCGCCACAGCCGGGGCATTGGCTGCGCGCGCGGCGGCCACGGCGTACTCGGCCACACGGGTGTCCTTGCCCACCGCAACCGCGATAAGTGCACCGCCGCGTGCGAGCGCACCCAGACGCATGCGGATGCGGGGCTCGACTGAATCGACCACCAGCGTCTCGCGTCCGGCGCGGGAGAGTCGCTCCTCCAGCAACGCGAGCACGGGTCGCGCGGTGGCGTCGCCAGCAAGAATGATGGGGTGCCGTCCGGCGAGTGCGCTTGCCAGCGGGGTGACGCCATCGGGGCCCAGACGCGCGGCGGCATCCTCGAGGGCGAGGCGGTCGGCATCAAGCACCTGCACGCGACCCTGGGGCAGGCCGCCGACGGCGCGCACGCCAAGGCCGGGGCGATGCGCCTGGCGGATGGTCCGCTGCATCTCCGGATATCCGGCGTATCCGAGTGCCTGCGCAAAGCGCACCACGGTCGCGGGGCTGCAGTGCGCCGCGTGGGCCACCTCATGCGCCGACACCAGCGGAAGTTCCGCCAGGTGATCGATCAGGTAGCGCGCAAGCGACTTCTGCGCAGGACTAAAGCGCTCGTAGTCGCGGCGGAGGACCTCTGCGAGTTCATTTGCGTCAGGCGGCACGAGCGATTGTTTCGACGCAGCACGCCCCGACCCTTCCGTAAACCCGCACGAACATGACCCAACGCGTGGACATCGGCCCCGCACGTGGGCACCATGGGGGTCGTGAACCGCACCGCCGTCACCCTCCTCGCACTCGCCACGCTGCCCG
>CANJMX010000058.1 GCA_947475125.1 Actinomycetota bacterium | reverse complement strand
TTCATCCTGCCCATGGCTCGCGCAGCAGTTGCCGCGGGTGCCGATGGACTGATCGTCGAGGTGCACCCCGAGCCCGAGCACGCCCTGTGCGACGGCCCGCAGCAGATCCGTGCCGAGGTATTCGCGGCCTGGGTTGCCGACGTGAAGCGCGTGGTCGACCTTATGGGCCTGGTGATGGCGGGCGGCGAGCCCGTCCCCGCCGCGGTCTGATGGCGACGACCGGGCTTCCGGGCCCGGTCGCCCTCGTCGGCGTCGGTCTCATTGGGGGGTCCCTCGGGCTCGCCCTCATGGGCCGTGCTGGCGTAACAGATGTGCGCGGTGTTGACCCCGGCGACGGAGTCATCGCCCGTGCCACCGAGTGCGGCGCCATCTCAGCCGGTGGCGATGACCTGGCCGAGGCAGTCAAGGGCGCGTCGATCATCGTGGTGTGTGCGCCGGTAGGGGATATCCCGGGCGTGGTGCGCCGCGTGCTGGCTCTTGCCGATCCCGATGCCGTGGTCACTGATGTTGGGTCTGCCAAGAGCGATGTGCTGAGCGCGCTGACGCCCGAGGAGCGCGCGCGGTTCTGCGGCGGCCACCCGGTTGCCGGTGGCGAGCGCGCAGGCGTCGAGCACGCCCGCGAAGACCTCTTCGACGGCGCCACGTGGTTTCTCACGCCCACCGAAGAAACCCGCCCCGACCTGCTGCAGCGCGTGCACGGCATGGTGTCGTCGGTGGGTGCAACGCCCGTGGCCGTGGATGCCGAGGTGCACGACCACCTCATGGCTTTGGTATCGCATCTGCCGCACGTCATCGCGTCGGCGCTCATCCGCCAGGCTGCCGACACCGCACCGCAGGGCCGCGAGGCACTGCGCTCTGCCGGCCCGTCATTTCGCGATCTCACCCGGGTGGCGGGTGCCAACCCGGCGCTCTGGGCCGACATCCTGCTGACCAACCGCGACGCCGTGCTGGCCGAGGTGCGAAAGCACCGTGCCGAACTACTCGAGGTTGAGGAGGCCCTGCGGGGAGGAGACCGCGAGTGGCTGCAGACCTTCTTCGCCAGTGCCGCCGAGGGCCGCGAGCGCCTGATGGCAGTGGACGATTCCGCCGGTGGCGAGAGCACCCGGGTGGTTGTGGAGGTACCCAATCGACCTGGCGTGCTGTCGGAGATCGCCACGGCGCTCGGGCACGCACACATCAACATCGAAGACCTGCACCTGGTGCCGGCCCGGCCGGATGAGCCGTTCGGCTCGCTCGAGATCATTATCAACGGGCCAGACGCCGCACGCCGCGCGGCGGAGATGATCTCCGACCGGGGGTTTCGCGTCGCCTGACGCGGGTGAGCCGGGGCAGCTGTTGTTCCCCTAAGATCGATCCGCTTGTTCAGTTGTCCCTCCAGCAGGAGCCCCCGAATGCGCATCGCGCCCCTCCTCATGCTCATTGGCGCTGCCACTGCCTTGGCAATTGCAGCGCCAGCACTCGGCACCGACTTGGGTAATTGTCCGTCACCCACTGCGTACGCCGGCGCGGGCACGTCGGGCGACCCACTGCTTGTCAGCACCCCCGGCAATCTCCAGCAGTTTCGTGATACCTCGGGTGACTGGGGCAAGTACGCCCTTCTGACTACCGATATCGAGATGGCCGGGTGCATATGGGGCAGCACGTTTGGCGCTCACCTCGTCGCCTTCACCGGGACGTTTGACGGGGGCGGCCACGTGGTGAGTGGGCTCAGTATTGCGACATCCAGCAGCGAGCCGTACGCGGGCTTCATCGGCCTTCTCGGCACCAATGGGGTGATGCAGGATCTGGGATTTACGGGCGATGTGACGGTTGCCGTCGCGCAGGGCAGCGACAGCGCAACGGGGTACGCCGGCGGTCTGGTGGGACTCACCTACTCGTCAACCATGATCACCCGGTCGTGGGCAAGCGGCCAGGTCTCGGGCACTGCAGTCGCCGTCGATTCGGGCGGCGGGATTGGTGGGTCTGGGTCCGGTTATGCTGACGCGTCGGTCGTGCTCGGAGGGATCGCCGGGTACAGCCAGGGGACCGTGGCCGACGCCTACTTCACCGGCAGCCTCACTGGCGTGGCCACTGCCACCGAGTCGGGTGTGGGAGCCCCGAGCGCCTCGGTGTACGGCGGGGGGATCGCCGGCGTTCTTGGGCAAGGGTCGATTTCCAACGTCTATTCCACGGCGAGCACGCCAATTGTTAGTGCCAACGCGACCGGCGGAGCCAGTCAGGTGAACCAGTTGTGGTCTGGCGGCCTCCTCGGGGCCAGCCATGGGACGATGAGCAACGCCTTCTGGGATGCCACAGCATGGCCGGGGAATGGCTCTGGCTACACCGGACCCGCAGGCACGGGGACGACCGCCGCCGGGCTGGCAACCTTCGCCACCTTCGGCCCGGCCGGAGGCAACTGGAGCATCACCAACGGATTCCCTGGCAGCACTACATGGGGCATGTGCCGGCTGGTGAATGGTGGGAGGCCCTTCCTCGCCAGGTTCGAGCCCTCGAGTACATGTACTGCCGCACCCGATGCTCCGGCCACCGGCCCTTCTCCGTCGGGCACCTCTGCAGATACTGGAGGCGCCGTCGTCTCGCCTGCACCTCTGCCCACCCACATTCGCGTGCCCGGGCCCTTTGTGACCACGGGCACCGTGCCGAGTGGGGCAACCAGCGTGGTGCAGATCGCAACCGGTGGGGCAGCGTCGATGTCACGACTCGGCCTCGGGCGCTGGGCAAACGCCAGGGTCGTCACCCGCTGTCCCATTACGGCGCATGGCGCCACGCGCACCTTCACCTGCACCACCAAGTTGGGGCCTGGCCGCTGGACCCTCAGCACTCAGGCCCGCAACGGCGCGACGGTGGTCGCATCGTCGGTGCGGCGCGTGGTGGTGAAGGCGGCGAAGCCTGCGGCCGTCACGGGGTAGGACTGCGCGGCTACCGTGTGATTGCCAAGCCGTAAGGAACGCTTCCCCGGGAACGCCCGATATCGCATTATCCTCAGGGGACAGCGAAAGGAGCACGAATGCCGTTCTGGAACTCCTCCAAAATGGACATGGTCCCCGAGCAGGACGCCCTGCCCGGCCGCGCCGAGTCAATACGCATCCCCGCCGCGCATGAGGTGCTCGGCAATCCGCTCATCGCGCCGTTTCCCGACGGCTTCGAGACCATCGTGGTGGGCATGGGCTGCTTCTGGGGCGCGGAGCGTGTGTTCTGGCAGCACGCGGGCGTATGGACCACCGCGGTGGGCTACGCAGGGGGCTACACGCCGCACCCCACGTACGAAGAGGTGTGCGGCGGGCGTACGGGCCACACCGAGGTGGTGCTGGCGGTGTACGACCCATCGCAGACCTCGTATGGCGAGATGCTGCGCACGTTCTGGGAGGGGCATGACCCCACGCAGGGCATGGCGCAGGGCAACGACGTTGGCACCCAGTACCGGTCGGCCATCTACTGCGCGGACGGGGCGCAGAAGGTGAAGGCGGAGGCATCGCGCGACATGTTCCAGGAGGCGCTCGACGCGCTGGGTATGGGGGGTATCACCACGGAGATCGCCATTGGCGGGCCGTTCTATTACGCCGAGGCGTACCACCAGCAGTATCTGGCCAAGAATCCCAACGGGTACTGCGGACTGGGTGGCACCGGCGTTGCGTGCCCCATTGGGGTGGCACGTCTCGGCTGACGTCCAATGATGCCCTCGGCGGGAACCAGCGTCCGCTATTTCCTGCCAGCGGTCGTGTACACATGATTCATGAACTCACCCCCCCGAATGGTTGGCGTGGTTTTTGCGGCCACATGCGCACTTCTGCTGGGCGGATCCGGGGCTGCCGTGGCCGCCGTGCCCGCCTTTGGCTCGGCCCAGACGTACCCGACCGTCGCCACGGGCTGGGGTACAAGCCCTGGCTCCGTCGCTGCCGGTGACGTGAATGGAGATTCCTGCCCCGACGCAGTGGTGACCAACGGAATTACGGGTGCCAGCGGCTATTCGCTCTCGGTCCTGCCCGGAATCAGGACTGATGGCGCCTGCACGGGTGCGCTGGGCGTCCCGGCAGCGGTGGCGATCGCGACGGCCCCGCAGGACCTCAAACTGGGTGACCTCAACACGGACGGCTGTCTCGATATCGTCGCGTCCACCACCCTGAACGTCTACCGGTTCCTCAACGTCAAGACCGGTGGTGTCTGCACCGGCGCATTTGGGGCGGCGGCCGGCCAATCCACAATCTCGGGTAAGGGCATCGACATCCGTGATCTCGACGTTGACGGCTGCCTCGACGTGGTCGTGGGCAACTGGCAGAACTGGACGTTCCCGTCGGAGGTGAGCGTGCTCCTCGGGCTCAAGACAGGCGGCTCGTGCAACGGCACCTTCGGCAGCAGGGCGGACATCGACACGGGCTCGGACTACAACACGGGGCGCGGATCACAGAACCTCACGACGGGCGACATGAACGGGGACAGCTGCCCCGACATCGTCTCCGCCAACCGCCGTTCGTACGACTCCTTCAGCGTGATGATGCAGACGAAGGCTGGCGGTGTATGCACCGGCCTGTTCACTACCGGTGTTCCATACGTCGGCACGGTGAGCTTTGGCGCGCAGGGCGTCACGATCGGCGACTTCAACGCAGATGGATTTGCCGACATCGCGGGGTCCACCACTGAGGGTGGGCCAACTCAGTTCGAGGTCTTCCTCGGTGCCAACGGCGTGAACGGCGCCATTGGGTCGCTTCGGGCTGGCGCGGATGCCACCAGCTACGCATCGATTCCGGACAGCAATCCGGAGCGGGTGCAGAACGCGGACCTCAACGGTGACGGCAAGCTCGACCTCGTCGGCAGCTACCTCAGCTACGGCAGCCTCTCGGTGTTCCCGGGGAATGGAGATGGCACGTTCGCCCCACGCATCGACCTGAGCAACGGGGTGATCAGCGCTTGGTCGTCTGGACTCACCATTGCCGACATGGATAGGGATGGTCAGCCAGACCTCCTCACCACCGTCTCGGGTGGTGGGGCGAATGCCGTTGGCGTGTTCATCAATTCCTACGAGCCCCCGATCCCCCCGGCACCTCCGACGAGCGACGGCAATTCCGGCGATCCCCTTGGTGTGGGACCCGTCGTTGGGGGCGTCATTACCGGGTCGGATGAATCCCTCGGCATCATTCGGCCAGCGAGTCGCCGAAACAGGGTCACGATGATCCAGCGGCACCGCGGTCCGAGGCTCATCGCGGCGCTTCGTGACTCGTTCGACATCAAGGTTCCGGGGCGATACACGCTGATGTACGTGAGGCCGAATGGCATGCGGGCGATGGTGAACTCCGAGACGGCAATCGGCAGGCGCACCATCCACAGGCCAATGAGCGCTCCGGTCGTGCACGTCACCGATACATCGCGCGCGCTCAGGGTGACCGCATTCATTTCTCCAGGCCTTGTCAAGCAGGGGCTCACGTTGCGGCTCATCCTCAGGGATCCGGATGGCACGCTCACGGGGATGGACCTGCCCGCTCTCGGGTAGCCTGCGGCGGTCCAGACGGCGATGCGGAGCCAGTCGGCTCCCGGAGGGGTATGGACCTGCAGCTTGTTGAGCCCCGGCCCCTCGTGGCGGCCGACTTCGTCGCTGCCCGGGCGGTTGCGGAGGCGTGGTTTGGGCATCCGGTGGGGCTCACGCTGCACCGGCTTTTCTTCGACCAGCTGGGGCCGGGCGGTGTGTGGATCGCCCGCGCCGACGGATCGCCCGCCGGCTTCCTTCTGGGCATGGTGAGCCTGAGCGAGCCCGACCTGGCCTATGTGCACCTGCACGCCGTTGACCCAACGCTGCGCGGCCAGGGAGTGGGGGCCACGCTGTACCGGTGGTTCGGCGAGCAGGCGATGGCGAAGGGCTGCACGCGCATCAGGGCGCTGGCTGCGCCGCAGCGCGAGGGGTCAATCGCGTTCCATCGTGCGCTCGCATTCGACGGTCCGCTAGTGGCTGACTACCTCGGCGCCGGGGAAGACCGCATCGTGTTCGAGCGATCGCTGCCAATCCTCTAGCCGGGTACGGCCGCCAGAAAGTCGGCGATCGCGCGGCTGAGGGTGCCGCCACGCCAGGCCAGCGGGCTCTCGCCGTCGTCTTCGACGATGAACTGCGCACCGGGAATGAGTTCGGCCCAGCGCTCGGCGATGCGCATGGGGTGCTCGGGGTCGAGCCGGTCGCGGCTGCCGATGACCAGCGTCGGGCAACTGACCTGGCGCAGGGCGTCCTCGCCGTCGAAGGCGGCGCCAGCGGTCGTGCCCCTCAGACAGTCGGCCACTGCGGCCGGATGGGCGTGGCGGTTGAGTCGCTGGCGCATCACTGTGCGGATGAGCTCCAGGCTCTTCGGATCCACTCCGGGGTCGCCGTAGGCGTCCACAAATCCGTCGGGGCCTCCCTGCAGAAGGCCGTCGGCAAGGCGGTTCCACTTATCGGGATCGAGCGTGGGGGTGCCGAGGTGGGCGGGCGTGATGGCAATGAGCGCCCGCACGCGGTCGGGGTGTGTAAGCGCAAGTGCGGCGCCCACGGCCGCGCCCATCGACATTCCCACCACTGTGGCGCGCGGTACGTCGCGGTCGTCCATCACCCGCACGGCGTCGCCCACAAGCGTGGCGTAGTCGTAGGCATCGGGCGATGGCGCGGCATCCGACTCACCGTGGCCACGCGAGTCGTAGGCGATCACACGCCAGCCGTCGCGCACCAGCGCGGTGGATCCATGCAGCACGTAGCGGCGGGTGGCCGACAGGCCATGCAGCAGAAGGATGGGCGCACCCTCGCCATCGTCGTCGCCATGCAGCGTCACTCCGTCGCCCTGCACCATGAAGGCCGTCACACGGCATCCATCAGCACGTCAAACAGGCTCTCCGCGTGGCGCTCCACAAATGCAGGGCCCACGCCCTTCACCTCGAGCAACTGCACCTCGCTACGCGGGCGACACACGGCGATCGACCTGAGTGCGGCATCGGTGCACACGGTGTAGGCGGGCTTGCCCTCGGCGCGGTCTCGTCGCCACGCGCGCAGTTGCTCAAACATGGCGGAGTCATCGGCGTCCATGTCGGGCTCATCCACCGAGGGGGCCTTGCGGATACTTGGGACGGAGGCCGGAATGGCATCGGCCGGCAGCGGGTCGCATACGTCGCAGCACCGGCCCTCGGCGGCGCCTGCTGCGGTATCGCCGAAGTGGTCGAGGATGACCCGCCGCCTGCATGTGGGCGACTCGATGTACCCGTTGATGGCCCGGTAGGCCGTCCAAGCGCGGTCGCGAGCGATGCGGGAGTCGCCCGGTCCACGATCCTGCTGCGCAAAGCGGATGAGTCGTCCGAGGTCGGCACGCATTGCGAGCAGCACGGCACGGCCCGGCAGGCCATCGCGCCCTGCGCGACCGGCCTCCTGGTAGTAACCCTCGAGAGACGTGGGAATTGACCAGTGCCACACGCCCCGCACGTCGGATCTGTCGATACCCATGCCAAATGCGTTGGTGGCAGCGATCACGTCGGCCCGCCCCGACATAAAGGCGTCCTGCGCCTCCTGTCGTGCAGGCCCGGCCATGCCCGCGTGGTAGCCCACGGCGTTCAGCCCGCGCGTCCGCAGCCCCTCGGCAACCTCGTCGGTGGCCTTTCGGGTGCCGCAGTAGACGATGGCCGGCGTGCCACCCTGCGCCTCGAGCCCGGCCATGAGCACCGCCCACTTGCGGGCCACCGCACCCTTGCCCTCAAGGGGGATGACGTCGAGGCTCAGGTTGGTGCGGTCGAATCCGGTGCGCACCGTCACCGGGTCGCGGAGTCCCAGCCGTGAAGCGATCTCGGCAGACACCTCGGGGGTTGCAGTGGCCGTGAGCGCCATCACGCATCGCGGCTTCAGCACCTGGCGGAGTTCGGCCAGACGGAGGTAGTCGGGGCGGAAGTCGTGCCCCCATTCGCTCACGCAGTGGGCCTCATCAATCGCCAGCACATCAATGGGGTTGGCCTGCAGAGCCTGGGTGAAGGCCTCATGCACAAAACGCTCAGGCGCGCACAGCACCAGTCGCGCCTCGCGCCGCCGGATCATGTCGATGGCCGTGCGCGTCTCGGCAGGCGATTGCGTGCTGGTCACCATGGCCACGGGCAGCCCGGCCGCGGCAAGACGGGAGTGCTGATCGCTGATGAGGGCGATGAGGGGGCTCACCACCACGGTGAGGCCACCGCCACAGAAGGCGGGAGCCTGAAAGCACAGCGACTTTCCCGACCCGGTGGGCATCACCACCAGGCTGTCGGCCCCGGCCATTGCGGCGAGGATGGGCCGGTCCTGCCCGGGGCGAAGCGATGGCACGCCAAGGATGTCGAGGATGTCGCGAAGCGGGCGTGGATCGCCGCCATCACGTGGCGGCATGCGCCCGTCCAGGCCATCGCGGCGCGCGCGCAAGGGGGCGGCGATGCGCCCAAGTGACTGGCGCGCCTCGCCCTCCAGATCGCGCCAATCTCCGCGCAGCGACTCAAGCAGCCGGTCCACAGTGGTGGCATCGTCGCCGCTGATCGTGCCGCCCCGCTCGGCCCGGGCGAGCACGTACGCCAGGTCGGCGACGACGTCAACTGGCATATTTGGCATGGCACTCACAGGCAGCCGAGGGTAGCGCTGTCGGCGGACCTCTAGGATTACGGCAGATGACCACCCTGAACTTCCGGCCGGCGGCCGCCCTCTCGGGTTCCGTGGCGGTTCCCCCGGACAAGTCCCTCACGCACCGGGCATTTCTGCTCGGTGCCATCTCGGACCGTGCGGTGACCGTCGAGAACCC
>CANJMX010000057.1 GCA_947475125.1 Actinomycetota bacterium | reverse complement strand
TACGGCACGATTGTTGCCACCGCCGTGTTGGCTGCCGAGGCCGCCGCCCTGAGCGAGTGGGGACCATGGCAATTCCTGTCCACTCTCGTAGTGACGGTGCTCGTGCTGTGGTTTGCCGAGGTCTTTTCCGACATGCTGGGCGACACCACCACTGATCCATTTCGGGTGCGGCTCGCGCGTGCGGGTGACGAACACTGGGCAGTGCTTGAGGCTGCGGTGCCCCTCGCTATCCCGCTTATCCTCGGGGGCATCGGGCTCCTGAGCGAAGAGACTGCCGTGCTCGCCACACTGCTGGTGGCGGTGGTGGCATTGGCAATCTGGGGTGGTATCGCATCTCGCCAGCGCGGCAGCGACTGGCCCCAGGTGGGCATCGCGGCACTCGCCAGCGCACTGATCGGTGTGATCATTATCCTGCTCAAGTCATTGCACTGAGCAGCCACATCCCTCTCCGTGAGCGCCGGCCTCGCACACCCAAGGGCCGCGGCCGGGTGGTGGCCGAGATCCTCGCCGAGGAGCGGCCGCATGTACCCATCCCACTCGACCACCGAAATGCGTACGAACTGCTGGCGGCCGTCATCCTGTCGGCCCAGTGCACCGATGTGCGGGTGAATCTGGTCACCCCGGCCCTCTTCGCGCGGTACCCCTCCCCGGCCGATCTGGCGGTGGCCGACCCGGAGGACGTCGAGGAGATCATCCACTCCACGGGATTCTTCCGGGCAAAGGCGAAGTCGCTCATCGGTATGGCGATTGCACTCGAGGAACGTTTCGGGGGCGAAGTACCGGGAACCATGGCGGAACTTGTGACCCTGCCCGGCGTGGGCCGTAAGACCGCCAGCGTGATTCTGGGCCAGTGGTTCGAGACGCCGGCGATTGCGGTGGACACTCACGTGCTGCGACTGGGCAAGCGGCTGGGGCTCACCACGAATGACGACCCAGTGAAGGTGGAGGCCGACCTGAAGACCTTGTGGCCGCGTGCCATGTGGGCCGACACCGGACTTCGGCTCATCATGCATGGGCGCGACACCTGCCCGGCAAGAACACCGCACTGCGAACGCTGCTCGCTGTACAACGCCTGCGTGAGCCGGGGCGCCTTCTAGGCGGCGGAGTGTGTGCCTGGGTTAGAGGCTGGCGGGCGGAGGCGTGTCGCCACGCTCGCGCAGGAACCGCTCGAGCTCGGCCACCAGCTCATCGCCAGAAGGAAGGTCGCTGGCATCCATGCGGTCCTCGTCAGCCGCCTGCTCCAGTTGCTCCACCAACTGCTGCAAACGTGGGTCGCTGGCCACCACCTGGTCCACCTGCTCCTCGAACTCAGCAGCGGCATGCCGGACGGCCTCGGTGTCGATGGTCGCGCCCGTCACACGCATGATGCCGTCGAGCAGCGCAAGTTCGGCCTTGTGGTTGACGACGCCGGCGGCGTAGTGCGATGCCGGGGCCCACAGCGACACGGCCTCAAGCCCGCGCTGGGCCGCCATGAGGTGCAGCACGCCCACGATTCCCGTGGGGCCGCGGTAGCCGGGCGGGCGCATGTCGAGCCCACTCACCAGCGACTCCTCGGTGCTCATCACGGTGAGGGTCACATCACGGGTGTGCGGCACGTCGGCCAGCAGGGCGCCCAGAGTGACGAACCTGCGGCAGCCGAGCGCCTGCACGGCATCCAGCAGCATGGTGCAGAACGTGGGCCAGCGCATTGAGGGCTCGCCGCCCATAATCAGAATGAGGTCGCGGGTGCTACCGGGGACGCGTACGGCGCTGATCTCCACCTCAGGCCATGTGAGCGTGTGGGGCTCGGTGGTGAGGTCAATGATCGGCCGGGTCACCTGAAAGTCGTAGAAAGCCTCTGGGTCCACCGTGCCGATGCGCTCGGCACCCATCTGCTCGCCAACCGTGGCAATGGCGGCCGTCGCAGCGCTCGCCGCATCATTCCATCCGCGAAATGCGGTGATCACCACTGGGTCGCGAAGCGGCGGGTCGGGCGGGGTGATGGAGAGGCTTTCACTCATGCCGCCATGGTGACAGGTGCGGGGCCGGTTCGCGGTCGGGAGCGGCATCACGTGGTCGCTACCGTGGTACCGATGCCAATGGCCACATCCGCCCACCCCGATCGCACGCGGGTCTTCCTGCTCGCCATGGCGGCGATCGCCGTCGACACGCTCATGTTCAGCGCCATCGTTCCGGCGCTGCCGGTGTACCAGCGCGATCTGGGCCTGTCCGACACCGGCGTGGCGCTCATCTTCGCCGCGTTCCCCATTGCGCAGCTCGTGGTGGCGCCATTCGCCGCGAGATGGGTCGATCGCATCGGTCGCAAGCCCGCAATCATCACCGGCGCAGCGCTGCTGGCACTCGCGGGAGTGGGCTTTGCCATCGCACGGGATCCGTACACCCTCACCCTCGCCCGCGGGGTACTCGGCGGGGCGAGCGCCGTCACCTGGACCGGGGCACTCGCATATGTGAGCGACGTGTACCCACCAGACCAGATGGGGTTGCGGCTGGGGCTCACCGAGACCGCCGGGGGTGGAGCCGGGCTCATGGCCCCGCTGCTCTCGGGTGTGCTCATCGAATCGGTCGGCCTCACCGAGACGTTCCTGATCTTCGCAATCTTCCCGCTGATACTGATCGTGTGGGCCATTCCGGTCCCGGAGACGGTCGTACGGCGGCGCGCGGCACCGGGCATGTTCCGCACGCTGCGCGCGCTGGGCCGATCGGCCGGTGCACGTGCAGGGGCGGTGGCGCTCATCCTTCTGGCCATCGTGGAGGGCATGGTCGAGTCGCTCCTCCCGCTCAACCTCACCGAGCGACTGCTTCTTGGATCGGCCGCAATCGGCCTGGTGGTCTCGCTGGGCACCGCGTCGCTGTTTCTCGGTGCCCCGCTCGGCGGCAAGTGGTCCGACATGACAGGGCGGCGCACGCCGATCCTGGTCGGCGGCGTGGTCACCGTCATCACGCTGCCGCTCATTGCGATCGGCCCGGCATGGTGGGTGACAGTGGCGTTGGCCATTCTTCTTCTGGGCACGGCGGTGATGGCTGCGCCGGCAGGCCCGCTCTTCACGCACGCGATCGACGAGATGGGCATGGCGGGGAGCTACGGCATCAGCGCAGGCGCCATGGTGATGGTGTTCGCGCTGGGATTCGTCCTTGGACCAGTCATCGGTGGCCTGCTCGCCGCGGTAATGCCGTTCATCGGCGTGTGCATTGCAGTCGCAGTGATCGTGGCAATCGGGCTGGTGCTGATCGCCCGCCTGCTGCCCAGGGCGGAGTAGCCGCGACGTCATCGGGACCCGGGGGGTGCGCGCTCGCCTACCATGCCGCGGGCAGGCGAGCGAACAGGGAGCGCGGATGACAGTACGGGGCACGACCATTCGGATCGCGGCGGCAACGCTTGCCGCGGCGGCGATTGCGGCACCCACGGCGGTGCTGGCGGCGGGTTCATACAACACGCGGGCTGATGTCCGCACGCTCAAGCCCGCCAAGGTCACCAAGACGAGCGCACGACTCGGGGCGCTGGTCGCCCCCAATGGCGTTGCGGTGCGCGTGAGCCTGAAGATCACCACGAAGCGGTCAACCCGTACAGTGACGCTCGGCACCGTTGCCGCGCGCGCGCCTCTCGCGACGCTGCGAAAGACGGTCACCGGGTTGAAGCCCGGGACCAGGTACACCGTCAGGGCCATTGCGGTCAACGGCGGCAAGAAGACATCTCCGGGGACAACTGTGTTCCTCACGACGAAGCGCTAGAGGAGTGGCCATGGCGACGACAGATCCCAAGCGCGCGGCGCTGGTTCGCGCATTGATGGAGCGCGACCTCTACGAGATGCTCGACATCCCGAGGGACGCAGATGACGCGACGATCACGGCGGCCATCGCAACGCGCACCGAATGGGTCGAAGAGACACCCATGCGCGCCGCTGTGCGCGACGCAGAGATGCACTGGCTCGCCTGGAGCGAGCGTGCACTCATCACCGACCCCGAGATCCGCGCCGACTACGACGCGGCCCTCGCCCGCAAGGCCGCAGCCGTGGACCGCGCGGTGGAGTCGCGTGTCCGCGTACGCAAGCTGCACGCGGCCCGCGACCAGCTGGCCAAGCGCGAGGCACAGCGTGTGGTGCCCGTCGTCATCGATCCGCCCAAGCCCGCGCCAGCACCCCGCAAGCGCAAGGCAGCCGTCAAGAAGGTGGAAGCCGGCGACAGCGCACATGCCGTGCTGCAGGCCACGCAGGTGACCGATGTGGAGGAGGCGCTCCGCAGCCTGGAAGGGGCTGACGGCAATGTGGCCGTGGCAATCGCATTCGCCGACCGCGCGGTGGAACTCGACGATTCAGCCGACACGCTCACCCGGGCAGGTGCATCCCTCCGGGGCATTGGCGAGACCGACCGCGCCATCGCATTGCTTCGTCGCGCGATCGATGCCGACCCGCAGCGCACCGACGCACGCATCAGCCTCATCACCGCCCTCACCGACTCGGGCGACCTGCCCGCCGCCGAGGCCGCGGGGCGTGCCGCAGTGAGCGCAGCACCCGCTGATGGCGGCGTGCAGTACGCGTTCGGCAAGGTGCTGGTGGATCTGGGACTTCTCGAAGAGGCCGAGACGGCGCTGTCGGCCGCTCAAGCCCTGGGGAACCCGCGCGCAGCAGACGAACTTCGCACCCTGCGTGAGTCGTACTCCGCCGATGGCGACGTCGATGGAGTCGAACGTGTGGAAGAGATCTCCTACCCGGCGCCGCCTGTCACGAACGACCCCGCCGTGGCCGAGCCCGGTACCACTCCGGCCATGGAGGCCGAGCCCACCGCACCGGCTGATGAGCCCGGCGCGGACGTCACCGACGAGGGCTGATTACCCGCCGAGAAGGCGTCGCGCGGCCCACTGACCGGTCCGCGCGACGTCCTCAACGCTCGAGCCCGCCGCAACGGCGTCGCCCGCGATGATCACGCGTGAGCTGGCCGGGTTGATCGCCTCTTGGTTGATGCGACTGCGCGCAGTCGCATAGCGCCAGCGCTTCACCTGCGTCCATACGGCGGGTGCCACGTGCCCCATCACCCCGGCGAGTGCGGGCAGTACCTCACCCAGCACGGTGTCGTCGGTGGCGTCAAACAGCCGGGCGCTGTCGTCGGGGCGCAGTCTGATCACCACCGGGATCACGCCACCTGTGGGAGCGCGCCCCTTCACGGCCTCATTGATGACGTATGCGATCGGGCTGGAGTCGGGTCGCGCGGCAAGCCAGCTGGGCTCATCGATGGAGAGACCTGCCAGCACCATGACGGCGGGGTCGTACTCCACCGCGCGCAGTGCATCGGCTTGCGCCACGGCATCGGGAAGCGTGGCGAGAAGCTCAGCCGCCTGAGGTGCCGGAGCGGTGATGACGACCGCGTCCACCATGCGGATCGTGTTGCCCTGATCCTGCGCAATCTCAATGCCCTGCCCGCTCTCGCGAAGCGCCGAGACCCGCGTGCCCAGAAGCACCTCAACTGCACCAGCCATCGCCTTGGGCAGCACGGTCATGCCCGCAGGCCACGCAACCGCATCGCCGTCGAGGTGCACCAGCCCGTCAGCTGCCAGATCGCGCACGAGGCCTGCGAGCACCCCACCAGATGGCACCTCAAGCACCGGCAGGCCGTGGTCCAGCACCATGCCCTCCACGCGCCGGGCGGCCATGCGCCCGCCCAGTCCACGGCTCTTCTCGATCACCAGCACCTCGTGCCCGCCGGCCGCCAGATCGCGTGCCGCCACCAGACCGGCGATACCCGCGCCGATCACCGCCACCCTCATCGGCCCGGCTTCTTCCTCGCCGCACGCCCGATGTTTCGCAGCATCCCGCCAAATACAAACTTGTGAAATGGCCAGACCATGTACCAGTAGGCCCGCCCCAGGAGGCCACGCGGGTCGTAGAGCGCGGTCTGATGAATGATCGATCCGTTGGGCACCTCCTGCACCTCAAACTGCAGCCAGGCGCGGCCGGGAAGCGCCATCTCGGCATGCAGCCGAAGGAGCCGGCCGGGTTCGATGGCCTCCACCCGCCAGAAGTCGAGGGTATCGCCCACCACCAGATGCTCAGGGTCACGTCGCCCACGACGGGTGCCGGCGCCACCGAACGGCAGGTCGAGGAATCCCCGCAGGTCCCACATCCAGTTGGCGTGGTACCAGCCCTGCTCGCCACCGATACGCTGGATGGGTGCGAATGCGCGGTCAGGTGGCACGGGCACAAACGCCGATCGCGCGTCAACCATGCGCGAGCCCTTGCGTGCGCCACCCCATGCGAGGTCGTCCTGCCCCACCGATGACATCGCATCCGACCAGCGGGTCTCCGCGAACTCATGATCTTCGTTGAGGAGCGCACGCTCGATCTGCTCGATCATGCCCATCGGGGTGATGGCGAACATCCGACGCGCGCGGTCATCGCTTACGACCGTGGGCGCGCGGAGCCCCTCGACAAGCTGACGGCCAACCTTCGCGTACACAGGCGTCACGAGCATGAGCCAGAGACTTGACAGCCGCGGGGTGAGCACCGGCACCCGAATAAAGAAGCGTCGCAGGCCGATGACCCGTGCATAGCCGCGGAGCAGATCTCCATAGGAGACGAGATCAGTACCGCCGATCTCGACCACCATGCTCTCGGGCAGGTCAACGTCGGGTGCCTGCACGAGGTACTCGATGATGTCCTCGATGCCGATGGGCTGAGTGGGGGTGTCCACCCACTTGGGCCACACCATCACAGGGAGCCGATCCACCAGCGCGCGCACCATCTCAAACGACAGGCTGCCCGAGCCGATAATGACTGACGCACGCAGCTCGATGGTGGGCACCCCGCACTCCCTGAGAATGCGCCCGACCTCCTGACGGCTCTCGAGATGCGGCGACATGTATGTGCCCGAACCAAGGGCTCCCAGGTACACGATGCGCCGAACGCCCTGACGGCGAGCGGCATCACCGAAGTTGCGTGCTGCTGCCCGGTCGGCCGCGAGGTAGTCACCCTGAGCGCCCATCGAGTGCACCATGTAGAACGCCGTGTCGGCGCCAGCCATGGCCTCGTCGAGTCCCATTCCTGTCACAAGATCGCCCTGGACGATGCGTGTTGCCCCATGAACCCTGGGCGCAAGCACCTGTGGATGACGTGCCAGGCAGGTTATCCCCAGGCCAGCCTGCTCCAGGCGGTGCAGCAGGCGACCGCCCACATAGCCCGTGGCACCCGTCATCATCACCCGCCGATTCTTTCCCTCTTCACTCATGCGACTCCCATCCGCTCAGCGGCGGACTTGTAGCGCTCAATGGCCTCCACCCTTCGGGTCGCGTGATCCACGATGGGTTCGGGGTAGTCCGTACCAATGCGGCACCCAGCTTCCACCTGCACCTCCTCGGGCATGGTCCACGGCTCATGGATGTAGCGGTCGGGCACGTCGGCCAGTTCCGGTACCCAGCGGCGCACGTACGCGCCGGTCGGATCAAATCGCTTTGCCTGCAGAAAGGGATTGAACACGCGGAAGTACGGCGCGGCGTCGGTACCCGTACCCGCCGTCCACTGCCACCCGCCGTTGTTGTTTGCCGGGTCGCCATCCACCAGACCGCGCATGAACACGGCCTCGCCGCGGCGCCAGTCGAGCAGCAGATCCTTCACCAGCACACTCGCGCACACCATGCGCGCCCGGTTGTGCATCCACCCGGTCGCCGCCATCTGGCGCATCCCCGCATCCGCAAGGGGAAACCCGGTGCACCCCTTGCGCCAGGCATCCAGGGCCGCGGGGGCATCGTCCCAGCGGATCCCCCGAAACTTCTCGTTCATCGCCGCCCGCGCCACAACCGGATGACGCTGCATGTGATGGGCGTAGAAGTCGCGCCACGCCAACTGCCGCCAGAAGGCCTGGCGGGTTGCGAGCACGCCGTCCCCCGCGCCGATTGCCCTGCCCACCTGTGCCGGCGAGAGGACACCCATACGAAGGTCGGCAGACAGATGCGAGGTGGCGTCGGACGCCATGTCGTCCCGTAGGTCGCCGTAGCGATCCACGGCGCCACTTTGGATGAAGTCCTCGAGCCGGGCCCGGGCAGCCGTGGGGCCAGCTGGCACCGCCGGCGCACCAACGGGAAGTACGTCGAGCCCATCAGACGGCAGGCGCGGTCCGGCGAGCACATCAGGGGTTGCGATGCGCGCGTCCACCGGGATGGCATCCCACGCGCGGAAGAATGGTGTGAACACCAGATATCCGTTGCCGGATGACCCCGCGAGTGCATCAGGCCCCACGCGCCACGGGCCCCCGATGCAGGCAAACGCCACACCATCCCGACCGAGCGCGGCACTCACGGCCTCATCCCGGCGCGCCGAATACGGAGTGACGTCCCCGGTGGCATACACACGATCGGCGCCGGCCTGGGCAGCCACCACGGGGAGCACGTCGGTGGGTGAGCCATTTCGTACGACCAACGGCATACCGAGGGCAGTCAGTTGCGCATCGAGTGCCTCGAGACACGCCCGCAGGAAGCGCAGCCGCACAGGGGACCGGTGGTGTGGAGCACCAAGAATGTCGGGGTCGGCGACCCACAGGGCAACTACGTCACCCCGCGCGGCAGCGGCGGCGAGCGCCGGGTGGTCGTCCACGCGCAGGTCGCGCCTGAACCACATGACGGTGACGGGACGGTCGCTCACGCCCCCAGTCTTGCGCGGCTGGTGCCCCGGTCGTGTGCTGTACGGGGTGCGGCAAATCCGCAACAAGATCGGGGAACGCCCCGATGGAGCAGGAGCGGGACATCCATAACTTTCCGAGTGCAGCACCGGACCCTGACAACCGAGATGATCGCCGGACGCGAAC
>CANJMX010000056.1 GCA_947475125.1 Actinomycetota bacterium | reverse complement strand
CGCGGGCTCGACGCGCTCATCACATCTGGCGATGCCTACGAGCACGAGGGCGCCCTGTGGTTTCGCACCACCACGTACGGCGATGAGAAGGACCGTGTGCTGCGCCGGTCCGACGGGTCAACCACGTACCTCGCGGCCGACGTGGCGTATCACCTCGAAAAGGCCGGCCGCGGCGATGACCGCCTGCTTGACGTGCTCGGTGCCGATCACCACGGGTACATCCCACGGCTGCGGGCGGTTATTGCATCGGGCGGGTTCGATCCCGACATGCTCGAGGTGCCCATCGTGCAGTTGGTATCGCTCACCGAGGGCGGCGAGTCGAAGAAGATGAGCAAGCGCGCCGGCACGCTTGTGACGCTGGGCGAACTGCTGGACGACATCGGAGTGGACGCAGCCCGATTCTTCCTGGTGCAGCGCAGTCACGAGACCGCGTTCGACCTCGATCTGGACGTCGCGCGCACGCAGAGCAATGAGAACCCCGTCTTCTACGTGCAGTACGCCCACGCGCGCATTGCCGGCATCCTTGCCCAGGACCCCGTGGCACCGGCTGATGCCGGGCCGCCGGCAGAACTCGACGCGTCGGAGCGCGCATTGCTGCTCACTCTGTGCGGCTGGCCCGATGCCGTGGCCGAGGCCGAGGCGCGCCGCTCACCACATCGCGTGGCTGCGTATCTCACCGACCTGGCCCGCGACTTCCATGCCTTCTATCACCGGTGCCGGGTGGTGGGGGAGGCCCCCGAGATCGTGGCCTTCCGGCTCGACCTGCTGCGCGCCACGCGCACGGTTATCGCCATGGGCCTCGACCTCATCGGCGTGGAGTCCCCTGATCGGATGTAGGGCGGTACTGTCCCGCGGAATGAATATCCCTCGTTTACGGCATGTCGTCTTCGCTGCCGCCCTCATCCCGTCCGTCGCCCTTCCGGTGATGGCCCAGGCGTCCACGCACCATTGCGAGCGGGTCTTCGCCGTGACGCACCTCGAACTCACCACTGGTTCCGGTGATGTCGCGCCCGCTGGCCCCAGCATTGGCGATACGCATTCGTTTCGTGGGCCCGTCTACCGCCCAGGCACCCTCCACCCGACGGGGAGCATCATGGGGGTCGGCACGACCGCAGCCATCGACGACCCGGTCCCCGGACGTGAAACCCGCGCGGTGCAGTTGGCATTTGCGCTTCCCGACCTGGGAAGCCAGATCACTGTTGGCGGATTTGCGGTGTACCCGATGACCTCGTCAACCCTTGCGCGCAACTCTGTGACCGTGCGCCCCATCACCGGGGGTACGGGGCGCTTTACCGGGGCGCGGGGATATCTGCGCACGACCCACTTTGCCCAGGGGTACTTCCGCCAGGAATTCCACCTGGTACAGGCCTGCCAGCAGTAGCTGGTGCGCTACCCTTGCGACGACTCGCGGGTGTAGCTCAGTTGGTAGAGCATCAGCTTCCCAAGCTGGGGGTCGCCGGTTCGAGCCCGGTCGCCCGCTTGCCTTGTTTGCAGGGCTTTCATGAATATGCAGCAGCACGCCATAGACGTCCATGCATACATCATGCATCCATGATTCGCCGCCGGGAGAGCGAGACAGGAGTCCGGTGGGACGTCGAGTGGCGCGAGGGCATGGCACTCCGGACATCACGGCCGGCGACCGCGCGCGCGGTCGGGTCAGCCCCGGGGTGCGGGTACCGCGACGATGAGCGACTTCACGACGCCCTCGCCAAAGCGCACGGTGAGGCGCGCGCCATTGCGCGCCTTCACCAAGGTGCGTGAACCGGAACCCTTGCCGGCCTTCACGCGGTAGAGGGTCTTGATCCTCTTCACCGGGTCGCCGGGGGACAGGCCCTTGTCGGTCTTCCAGATGGGATTACTGAGCACGGCGGCGCGTACGTGGGCGTCACTCCCGCAGGTGCCCGACGACGAGCCCTGAAATGCCATGACCGCGCCGAGCGAGGACCACGTGACGTGGCACGACCCGTACGCAGCCCGCTGCAGGCCGTTGCCGCCGAATGCGGTGCCTGCAGATGAGAGCGTGCCGCTCTTGGCGCGCAGGCCGCCGAGCCGTACCCCGCCGGTGCGGCTCACCATCACCGTGAGCGGGCCGATGGGGGCGGCGGCCACAACCGGCGCCGGGGTTCCCATTGTGAGGTTGATGGGGGCGAGCCCGTTGAACACCAGCATGGTGTTGTAGAGCTTGAGCACGTTCACGGCGTAGTCGGTGCCGGTGGCCCAGTTGCCGTCGCCCATCTCCTCCCAGGTGGGCGACTTGCCGTACGGCTTCACGTACGACATGCGGGTATCGGTGAGCGGCCGCGCAACGCGCAGCGGGTCTGCGGTCGGGTCGCCGTAGGCCCAGAGATGCTGAATCTGCGCTCGCACGCCTGCCGTCGGCGACGGGTATTGGTTGCCCGAGCTGCAGGTATCGCAGGCGCCAAGACCGGAGAAGTTGTTGTCAGTCGCCTTCACCATGCTGCCCTTGTATGCGAACCAGCCGGTCTCGAGTACCGACTGGGCGAAGGCGATGTCGCCGCGCACGTTCTGGGCGTTCCCCTCGTCCACGAAGATATTGGCGAGGTCGAGAATTGGCGTGACGATGGTGGGGGTGACGCCCTGCTTGGCGAACCATGCGGCGATTTGCGCTCCGGTGAGGCGCGACTGGCCCACCAGCGGCGTGACCGAAGTGAGTCTGGGCGCGGCCGGGGCGGTGGGGGTGCTCGTGGTCGGTGTGCTGGTTGTGGGGGTGGTGGACCCTCCGGGCGGTGCCGGTGCCTGGGTCTGCGCCATCGCTCCCGCCGGGACGGCGAGCAAAAGGGCAGCGGTAATGGCGAGTTGAGTGCGCACGATGGGCGATGGTAGGCGAGTCGGGCGTCCGGCCCGACCGCGATCACCGGATCTTTACGACCTCGGCGCCGTGCGCCCTGCCGCGGGTTCCCCGAGACCACGGCACCGCTAACCTCAATCCGTGCAGGTAATTCCCCTCTCCACCGGAGCAGATCTTCGCGCCCTTCGTCCGGACTCCGACACGGTGGTGCTGTGCGTCAACGGGGGCACCGGTCGTATCGTGCCGGGCACATGGAGCCCCACGCTCGAGTGGCTGGTTGATCGGCTGGCCCCGCGGTTCCCCGACGCCGGGTTCGTGCAGGTGCGCTACCGGGTGAAGTCGTGGAAGCGGCTGCCCGAGTGCATTGCCGATGGCCACGCGGCCCTTGATTGGCTGACGGTTCCACGGCGCGTGATCATGCTGGGCTTCTCGATGGGCGGCGCGGTGTCGGTGGGCTGCGCCGACGATCCCCGGGTGCACGACATCATTGGCCTTGCACCATGGTTTCCTGAGGAGTTACCCCTGCCCGATCTCACAGGTGACCGGGTGCAGATCATTCACGGCAGCATTGATGGATGGATCCCGGGCGTTCCCGGGGTGCGCCCATCGCACTCGCGGGACGCAATCAATCGCCTGCACCGCGCGGGCGCCGAGGTGTCGTACCGCCGTATCCGTGGGGCGGTACATGGGCTGGCCGTACGGCCACGTGGCCGGCTGGTCACGCTGCCACGGGCGGGTGCATGGGAGATGGCCGTCGAACACGCGCTGCGGGGCGCGGGGGCCGACGGCGGCCAGCGCTAGGGCGTTGCGGCCCGCCGGATCTCCTGGCGCTTCGCGGTGGGCACCTTGACGTCCCACACCAGTCCCACCCGCTCCATGCCGCGAATGATCATCCACGACACATCGACCTGACGCCAGGTCAGGCCGTGGCGGGCCGATCCGGGGAATGCGTGGTGGTTGTTGTGCCACGCCTCGCCGAACACCGGCAGTGCCAGCGGCCAGAAGTTGCGGCTCTCGTCACCAGTGGGGAAGTCGCGCCTGCCGAACATGTGGCAGATGGAGTTGACCGACCATGTGAGGTGGTCGAACACGAACACCCGCAGCAGCCCGGCCCAGATGAAGCACTCAAAGCCCAGCGCGAGGCTGCCCCCACCCACCAGATAGCCCACGGCGAACGGGATGGCCAGCGACAGCACCAGCCACACCATGTAGAGGCGGTCGATCCGCCGGATGAGGGGGTCGGCATACAGGTCTCTGCCGTAGCGCTCGCCGCGCTCGAGCCCCTTGGTCGTGAGCAACCACCCCACCTGGGCATGCCACAGGCCCTTCAGCACACCCCTCCAGCCACTGCCATAGCCGTGGTGCGGGGAGTGGGGGTCGCCCTCCTTGTCGGAGAGCGCGTGGTGCTTGCGGTGGTCCGTGACCCACTGGGTGACCGGGCCCTGGAGGGTCATCGACCCGAGGATCGCCCACAGCGCGGTGAGCGTGCGGGTGGTCTTGAACGCGCGGTGCGAGAACAGGCGGTGGAACCCAATGGTGATGCCCAGCCCGCACACCACGTAGAGCACGGCAAAGGTGATGAGGTCTACTGGCCGTACTGCGACACCCCACAGCAGTCCGGTGATCGACAGCAGCGCGAGCGGTGGCACGATGATGGCGATGAGCGTGATGATGCGCGCCGACAGAAGGGGTGTGTCGCGCACGGTTCCAACCAGGGGGGCTCTTGGTTCCCGTGGGGTGACTGTCGTCATCGGTGCGCAGGGTAGCGCGACCGTTCCCACGCGTCGGGGGTACCGGGGGCGTCATGATGGGCCCGTGCGGATCGCGGTGATCGGAAGCGGAATCGGTGGCCTCGGGGCGGCGTGGCTGCTGTCGCGTACCCACGAGGTCGATGTGTTTGAGCGCGACTCACGCATCGGCGGCCACAGCCACACCACGCGCGTGATCGGGCCCGACGGTGAGCGTCTCGCGCTCGACTCGGGATTCATCGTGCACAACGAGGTCACCTACCCACTGCTGGTGCGCATGCTGCGCGAGCTGGGGGTGGCCACGCAGCCCTCGCGCATGGGATTCTCGGTGGCCTGTGAGGCATGCGACCTGGAGTTCTCGGGCGTGCGCCTGTGGACGCAGCCCGGGGCATTCACACGCCCCGCGTTTCTGCGGATGATTCCCGATGCTGTGCGGTTCCAGCGCACGGGCGACCGCGCGCTGCTGCCCCGGTACGCGGGCCTTACCCTGCGCGAGTTCGCGCGCGCAGAGGGTTACTCGCAGCGATTCATCGATCACTATCTGGTGCCCCTCACCTCGGCCATCTGGTCGGCGGGGCAGGAGGACTCCCGCGACTTCCCGGCCGCCTACGCCGTCGGGTTCTGGCGCAACCACGGAATCCTCGGGTTCCGCCGCCTTGAGTGGCGCACCATCACCGGGGGCAGTGACACCTACGTGCGTGCCATCACGAAGGGGCTGGGGGAGCGCGTGCACGCCGGCCTCGGGGTGACTGAGGTGCGTCGTGATGCCGATGGCGTGGACGTGCGCACCGATGATGGAAACGTGCGCAGGTTCGATCACGTGGTGATGGCTGCCCACGCGAACCAGTCACTCGCCATGCTGGCCGACGCAAGTGACGATGAGCGTCGAACTCTCTCGGCCTTTCGCATAACCACGAGCGACGCGAGCCTGCATGCCGATGCCACGCTGCTGCCCAGGAGGCGCCGGGCACGCGCGGCGTGGAACCATCACGTGGATGACTGCCACGCCCCGTATGCCGCGCCGGCCATGACCTACTCGCTCAACCGACTGCAGGATCTCAGTTCGCGTACCGAGTGGTGCGTGTCGCTGAACCGCGATGACGAGGTTGACCCCGCGCGTCTGGTCATGCGTACGCGCTACGCACATCCGGTGCACGACTTCACCGCACTCGGGGCGCAGAGCGACATGCAGGCGATCCAGGGGGTGCGCCGCACATGGTTCAGCGGTGCGTGGATGGGCAATGGGTTTCATGAGGACGGCATGCGCGCTGCGGTGGGTGTGGCGAAGGGTCTTGGGGTGAACTGGTGAGGTCGGCCATCTACACCGGCACGCTCGTTCACGCACGCCGTACGCCGGCCGAGCACGTGTTTCGCTACCCGGTGTGCATGTACGCCATCGACGTGGATGAGATCGTCGACCTCAACCAGAGCCTGAGGCTGTTCTCGTATAACAGGGCGGGCATCCTCAGCCTGCGTGACGGCGACCACATGGGCGACCCCACGCGACCGGTTGGCGAGAACGTGCGCAAATACCTGGCCAGCCGCGGTGTGGACGTGGACGGCGTGCGCATCACCATGATCACCAACCTGCGCACCGCCGGGTATGTGTTCAACCCCGTCACGTACTTCTACGTCTACGGCCCCGACGGAGCGCTGCGATGCATCCTGGCCGAGGTGAGCAACACCTTCGGCGAGCGCATGCCGTATCTGCTCACCGACGCCGAGCGCATCGAGCCGCTCGCGAACGAGGACGCATTCCGGCACGACAAGCGCATGCACGTATCGCCGTTCTTCCCGCTCGACCAGGAATACATATTCCGCATGGGTGCGCTGGGGGAGACCCTGGACATCCGCATGGACGTGATGCAGGGCGATGAGCGGCCGTTCTGGGCGCACCTCACCGGCACGCGTCACGCGTTCACCGATCGCGAGCTCGGCCGTGCGCTGCTGCGCTATCCGCTCATGTCGCAGCAGGTCATCTCACTCATCCACCTCGAGGCCCTCAAGCTTTGGAGAAAGCGCGTGCCGTTTTTCAAGAAGCCCCAGTTCGTGCCGTCGCAGGGATCGGTGGCGGAGGTAGACGGCCCCGCGTCGGGTGGCCGGGGCCTCAGACCGATTCCCGAGGCGAAGCGCAGCCCGATAACGCCGGTGGTGAAGGCCCTGGCGCTTCGCGGCCTGCAAAGGCCGGTGGGTGGAACCATCGAGCTGCAGATGCCCGATGGCGTTGTGCACCGCCTGGGATCCGGTGGCCCGCGGCACGCCCGCATCACCGTCACCGGCAAGGACTTCTTCAGGCGCATCGCACGGCGGGGCCGTGTGGGCTTCGGCGAGGCGTATCAGGCCGGTGACTGGCGGGCGGATGGCGATGATCTGGTGGCGTTCCTGGAGATCCTCGCGCTCACCGCCGAGGATGTGCGCCGCCGCCCACCGGCGTCGCTGGTGCCCGCGGCGATCGGACGCCGCCCGCGACTTCCCAACCCGGCCGATCTGGTGCGTGCCCGCAGGGACGTGCGGTACCACTACGACTTGGGGAATGACCTCTACCGCACGTTCCTCGACCCCTCAATGACCTACTCGTGCGCCTACTTCGAGCACGAGGGGCAGTCGCTCGAGGACGCCCAGCAGGCCAAGTACCGGCGACTGTGCGAGAAGCTCCGCATCGGGCCCGACAACCACGTGCTGGAGGTGGGCTGCGGGTGGGGCGGGTTCGCCATCCACGCCGCGACGGAGCGCGGGTGCCGGGTGACCGGCATCACGCTGTCGGTGGAGCAGGCCGAGGAGGCCAGGGCGCGGGTGGCCGCCCTGGGGCTTCTGGACCGCGTGGATATCGTCATCCGCGACTACCGCGAGATGACCGGTACGTACGACCGCATCGTCTCAATCGAGATGATCGAGGCGGTCGGGTACGACTCGCTCCCAACCTACTTCCAGCACCTTGACCGCCTGCTCGCGCCAGGCGGGGTGATCGGCATCCAGGCGATCACGGTTCCCGATCAGCGCCTTGAGCGCTACCGCCGTGGCACCGACTGGATCCGCGAGTACATCTTCCCGGGCGCCTTCTGCCCACCGCTTGCCTCGATGGTGGATGCAATGCGCAAGCACACCGAACTGCAGGTGGAGGGCATCGAGAACATCGGCATCCACTACGCCGACACGTTGCGGATGTGGCGTGAGCGGTTCATGGCCGACCCGGATGCCGTGCGCGCCCTCGGATTCACCGAGGAGTTCATCCGCACGTGGGAGTTCTACTTCGCGTTCTGCGAGGCGGGCTTTCGCACCCGGGCGCTCGGTGACCTGCAGATGGTCATCTCGCGGGCGTACAACGGCGCGCTCCCCCGGTTTCCGGAGGAGCGCCTCTCGCTGTAGCGACGCCTACTTGGCTGCGGGGTCGTCACCGCGGTCGGCAAAGTCGAGCGATGCCGAGTTGATGCAGTACCGCATGCCGTCGGGGCCGGGTCCGTCTGGGAACACGTGGCCGAGATGGGCATCGCATGTGGCACACCGCACCTCGACGCGCTTCATGAACAGCGAGTTGTCCTCGTGCTCGATGATGGCGTCCGGGCTGACGGGGCCGATGTAGCTGGGCCACCCGCTGCCCGACTCGAACTTGTGCTTCGAATCGAAGAGGGGGGCATCGCAACACACGCAGCGGTACACGCCGTCGTCGTGGTGATCCCAGAAGATCCCCGTAAAGGGCGCCTCGGTGCCGGCCTCGCGCGTCACGTGGTACTGCATGTCGCTCAGCTTGTCGCGGTACTGCGCGTCGTCTGGTGTCTCGCTGTGTGCCAACGTCGTCCTCCGGATGTTGTCGTGGAGTGCGCCCTCAGGATACGACGAAATCGCTCAGACCCGGCCTCGCGGCGGTCTCCGGCGCCACTCGCACGAGGGCCGTGCGTCAGGGCATGTGGGGCCCCGTGTCACGCCGTACTTCTGGCAGGCGCTGATACCCTCGTAAGTCGACTATGAGGTCCCGTTCCCGCTTCACAATCGCGCTCATCCTCGCGGCCGCCCTGGGCGGTTGGCTCATCTGGACGAGCATTGGCGGAAGTCTTGAGACGTATACGAGCCCGTCGGGACTCGTCAAGAGCGATGGCACCACCTACCGGCTGAACGGCAAGGTCAATGCCGGGGCTCCGAAGGACGCCGCTGAGCGGGCGCAGTCGGCCGCAGGCCTGCGCTTTGTCGTACGCGACAAAGACACGCCCAAGTCGACCGTGGAAGTGGTCTACCGCGGGTCCGTACCCGACGCCTTCGCGGATGATCGCGAGATCGTGGTGACCGGCCACATGGAGAACGGTGTGTTCATGGCCGAGCGTGGCTCGCTCATCACGCTGTGCCCATCGAAGTTCATGCAGAAGGCGGCCGAGGACGGCAAGACGATGCCCGCGGGCATCACGGGTCCCAAGGGGACCACGGGCACGTGAGCCTCATCGGGCGCGCGGCGCTCCTCCTCGCGTTCGCCGCGGCG
>CANJMX010000055.1 GCA_947475125.1 Actinomycetota bacterium | reverse complement strand
CCGGCGGGCGTGACGCAGGTTCTGTCCACTCCCTCTTTGAGCGCCCTTGCCATCTCGCCGGAGCTCTGCATCTTGGCCAGACGCGCCCCATTCAACTTCGTCATACGCTGGGAATTGTCAACACCCAGCTGGGCACCCGTTCCGGAGTTGGAGGGCTCCTGGCGGAACAGCCAGGGCAGGCCCGGCATCTGCGACGAGCCACCGAGGATGTCGCGCACCGATGGGTCGGTGGCGTACAGGATGGACATTCGGTTGGTCACCGTGGCCGACGTAAAGGACGGCTTGATGTTCGGGGGTGTGGTGAACACGAGTGCCTGCCCGGAGGTCAGGTTGGCGTTATTGAGGCCATTGATCCCGGTAGAGCTGCTCAATAGATCGCTGAGGACGCTTGGCGGAGAAACTCCGGCGGAGTCGCTGATCACCGCCGCCCCCACTGCAGGAAGCGCTGTGAGCGCTGTAAGCGCAAGGATGGGCACGAGGAGGCGGCGAAGGCGGGACACGGGGATCTCCGGGGAAGAAAACGAGACGCCGTCAGTTTACCGGCCATGCCTGCGCTGGCCCCGCCTTTGGGTCCGGTGTGGCTACCCTCATTTGCATGTCCGGCCCCTCCACCACACGCCCGGCGGGGATCCCCCGTATGCCGGGAATCGATGGCCTGCGCGCGCTGGCCGTTGCCGGGGTGGTGATGTTCCACCTGCCCGCAGTGGGGCTTGTTGGTGGCTATCTGGGCGTCGACCTCTTCCTGGTGATCAGCGGTTACCTGATCACCGCGCTACTCGTGGCCGAAGCCGACGGCACAGGTCGCATCCGCCTTGGTGCATTCTGGATGCGCCGTATCCGCCGGCTGGTGCCTGCGCTGGTGGTGATGCTGGCGGGCGTGGTTGTGTGGATGGCGGTGGTGGATTGGTCGCTGGTGCGTCGCACACGCACCATGTTTGCTGCGAGCCTCGGGTATGCGGCCAACTGGTACGAGGCAGCCGTGCACTTCGACCCTGCCGATCCGCTTGGGCGATCGGGCGTGCTGGAGCACATGTGGTCGCTGGCGCTCGAGGAGCAGTTCTATCTGGTGTGGCCATTGGTGCTCGCCGGGGCCATCGTGCTGGTGGGCATTCGCCGCGGGGCCCTGCTGGGAGGGGTGGTGCTGGGCGCCGCCGGGTCGTGCGTACTGGCCTGGGCGCTGTTCAACTCAGGTGGGGATGTGACCCGCATCTATTACGGCACCGATACCCGGGCGGTGGCCCTGCTTGTGGGTATTGCTCTCGCGGTGGCGCTGCCCCCCGCCCGCGTGGTGGCGTGGCGCCCCGGCCGTGCGAACTGGCTCGCCCTGGAGGTGGCCGGGGTGGCTGCACTCGTGGCGATCGTGGGTGTGGGCATGAGCCTTTCGCAGAGCGGCGGGGCGCTGTACCGGGGAGGCTTCCTCATCGTGGCCCTCATGGCAGGTGCGCTGCTCATGGCAACGGCGAACCCGTCAACCTCCACCGGTCGTCTGTTCGCGCTTGCACCTCTCGTGTGGATCGGTGCGCGCAGTTACGGCATCTACCTTTGGCACCTCCCCGTCATCGTGCTTCTGTCACCGGATCATGGATTCGGGGTGTCCGGTTGGTGGTTGGCTGGGTTGCAAGTGGGCGTGACGGTGGCGGTCGCTGCCCTGTCGTATCGCTATGTCGAGATGCCCATCCGCCGTCGGGGGTTTCGGGTATTTATGCCCGCTGGCCGAGGTGCACGTTCTGTCGTCGCGATCACGGGGTCAGCCGCGGCCCTTGCGCTTGTGGCCACCGTCGCGTTCGCGCCCGGGCTGACCCCTGCGGTGGCATCCCCGGTCACCAGCTCCCCAGGGCTGCTGGTGGGTGATTCATCGGTGGCGCCGGCCGCGGCACGCGTGGCCGGCCTGCTTGGACCGGGCTGGACTGAGCAGGCGGCAGATGGTCTGGGACCTATCGCCGCCGCCCGGATCATCGCGGGGAGCCCGGCGGCGGCACAGGTCGTGGTTTCGGTGGGCACCGATCAGGCGATCACTGCCGCGGGGCTGGCCCAGGTGGCGCGCGCTGTTCCGGGCGATGCGCGCCTGGTGATCGTGCTGCCTGTCCCCGCTGCTGCGCGGGCACGCGTTCTGGCGGCGGCCATACCCATTGTGGCCGCACGCACACACACGGCCATTGCCGAGTGGGGTGGGGTGGCATCCGGGCAACCGGACCTGGCCACTGGGGCCGGGGCGCTCCTTCCTGCGGGCGCCCCGGCCTACGCGAGGGCCGTACGCACGACCCTCGCAGCACTCACTGGGGGCTGACCCGTCGGGTCAGCTGATGTCTATGGGATCCACTTCTTGACAAGGCGCGCGTAGGTGCCGTTGCGCTTGATGATGGCAAGCCCTGAGTTGAACGCATCGCGCAACGCCGTCTGCGTTTTGGTGAAGGCGTAGGCGAGTTGCCCCGTCCCCGGGAGGGTGGCCACCAAGCTGAACGCGTTGGCGTTGTGCTGCACGTACCAGGACGACTGCGCGTAGTCGCCCACCACCGCATCGATCTGGCCACGCAGGAGCGCCTTGTACGAGGCCTGCTGGGTGGGGAAGGCGATGTCGGTCACGTCCGGAAGCGCAGCGAGGTACGTGGTGGAGGTGCTGCCCTTGAGCGCGCCAACTGTGAGGTTGGCGAGATTCCCGCCCTGCGCCACGCCGCTGCCCTTCTGCGTGACCACTGCGAGGTTTGCCTGCAGGTAGGGCTTACTGAATATCAACTTCTTTGCGCGGGCCGGGGTGATGGTGATGGATGACGCGGCCATAGGGGCAGCGCCACTGGCGACCTTCCCGATGATCTGGTCAAACAGCGTGGGGCGCCACTCCAGCTTCTTGATTCCCACGGCGTCGGCGATGGCATTGGCCATCTGCACGTCGAGGCCCGTGAGCTTGCCTCCCTGACGGAGGGCGAACGGGGCATTGGGCTCCATGGTGAGCACCTGCACCGTTGAGGGCACACCGGCCGGCGCGGCGGACGCGACCATGGCGCCTCCCGCGAGGGCGGCGACTGCGATGACGGGTACGGCAAGAAAACGGGCGCGCATGCGGGCCTCCGGGAGAGTGGGGATGTGGCGGAAACTATCGGGCTGCGCCACGGAGGCGCCCCCCGGCGTTATCAACTGGCGTAGGCCTCCACAGGGAGGCACGTGCACACGAGGTTGCGGTCGCCATGCACTGAGTCGATACGGCCCACCGGCGGCCAGTACTTGGCCCCGGCGATACCCGCGGCGGGGAAGCCCCCCAACTGTCGTGGGTACGGGCGGTTCCACTCGTCGGTGGCCACATCCTCAGCCGTGTGCGGGGAGTGACGCAGGGGGTTGTCATCGACATCCCATTCGCCGGCTTCGACCCGGGCGATCTCCTCGCGGATGCTGATCATGGCGTCGATAAACCGGTCGAGCTCAGCCAGCGACTCGCTCTCGGTGGGCTCCACCATCAGCGTGCCCGCCACCGGAAACGACATGGTGGGGGCGTGAAAGCCATGGTCCATCAGGCGCTTGGCCACGTCGTCGACGGTGACGCCTGAGGCATCCTTGATGGGGCGCAGATCGAGAATGCACTCATGCGCCACGCGTCCGTTGGCGCCGGTGTGCAGCACGGGGTAGTGGGGAGAGAGGCGGGTGGCCACGTAGTTGGCGCTGAGGATCGCCACCTCGGTTGCCCGGCGCAGGCCCTCCCCACCCATCATGGTGATGTACAGCCACGGGATGGGCAGGATGCCCGCAGATCCCCACGGCGCGGCGGAGATGGCGCCCACGCCCGTTGCGGGTCCGGCGTCGGCACGCATGGGGTGGTTGGGCAGATATGGCGCCAGGTGCGCACCCACCGCCACCGGGCCCACGCCCGGGCCCCCGCCGCCGTGCGGGATGCAGAAGGTCTTGTGCAGGTTGAGGTGCGACACATCGGCACCGAACTTGCCCGGCTTGGCAAGCCCCACCAGCGCATTGAGGTTGGCGCCGTCCACGTACACCTGGCCACCGTGTGCGTGCACGATCTCGCACAGCTCGCCGACGCCCTCCTCAAACACGCCGTGCGTGGAGGGGTAGGTGATCATGGTTGCGGCGAGCGCGTCGCCCGCGGCATCGGCCTTGGCGCGCAGGTCGTCGAGGTCGACATTGCCGTCGGCATCGCAGGCCACGACCACCACCGACATGCCGGCCATCACCGCGCTGGCGGCGTTGGTGCCATGCGCTGATGACGGGATGAGACACACGGTGCGTCCGGTGTCGCCGTTGGCCAGGTGGTACGCGCGGATTGCCAGCAGGCCGGCAAGCTCGCCCTGCGACCCTGCGTTGGGCTGCAGCGAGATGGCGTCGTAGCCGGTGATCTCGCACAGTGCGCGTTCGAGGTCGCCGACCATGCGGGTGTAGCCACGGGTCTGGTCGGCGGGGGCGAATGGGTGGATCCCTGCGAACTCCGGCCATGTGACCGGCACCATCTCGGTGGCGGCGTTCAACTTCATGGTGCACGAACCCAGCGGGATCATCGTGCGGTCGAGTGCCAGGTCCTTGTCGGCCAGACGGCGCAGGTATCGCATCATGTCGTGCTCTTCGCGGTACTGCTGGAAGACGGGGTGGTTGAGGATGGCGTCCTCGCGGCGGAGCGCGGCGGGAATGCCCTCGGGCGCCGACCCATCCAGCGCCTCCACCGAGGCCGTCACGCCGAAGGCGCGCCACACGGCCTCCACCACGTCGCGCGTGGTGGTCTCGTTGAGCGAGATGCCCACGTGATCGGCGTCGACCTGACGCAGGTTTATGCCCTCGGCGCGCGTCGCCTCGTGAATGGCCTCCGCCCGTCCGGGCGCGGTGACCACCACGGTGTCGAACCACGTGTCGGCGGGCACGTCGATGCCCCCCGCGCGAAGCCCGGCCACGAGGATGGAGGTGAGGCGGTTGGTGCGGAGCGCAATGCGGCGGAGGCCCTCGGCGCCGTGCCACGACGCGTACATGGCCGCGATGATGGCCAAGAGGGCCTGCGCGGTGCACACGTTGCTCGTGGCCTTCTCGCGGCGGATGTGCTGCTCGCGGGTCTGCAGCGCCAGGCGAAGCGCGGGGCGTCCGGCGGCATCGAGCGACACGCCCACCAGGCGGCCGGGCAGTGACCGGGCGAACTCGTCCTTGGTGGCCATGAACCCGGCGTGCGGACCACCGAACATCATGGGCACGCCGTAGCGCTGCATCGAGCCCACAGCGATGTCGGCACCCATGGCGGCGGGGCTCTTCACCACCACCATGGCGAGCGGGTCGGCAACCACCACTGCGAGGCCACCGGCGCTGTGCACGCGGTCAACCACATCGGTCACGTCGCGCAGCACACCCGATGAGCCGGGCACGGCGAGCAGGGCGCCGAACAGCGTTGCGGGCAGGTCGGAATCGGGCGTACCCACCACCACGTCGATGCCGATGGCCACGGCGCGGGCCTGCACCACCGCGATCGTCTGCGGGTGGCAGTCGTTGTCGACGAAGAAGACGGAGGAGTCCGACTTTGTGGCGCGGCGGGCCATGGTCATGGCCTCGGCCGCCGCGGTGGCCTCGTCGAGCAGCGACGCGTTTGCCAGCGGCAGCCCGGTGAGGTCGGCCACCAGTGTCTGGTAGTTGAGCAGTGCCTCCAGGCGCCCCTGCGAGATCTCCGGCTGGTACGGCGTGTACGACGTGTACCAAGCGGGGTTCTCGAGCACGTTGCGCTGGATGACCGCCGGGGTGATGGTGTCGCTGTAGCCCTGCCCGATGAGCGACGTCATCACCACGTTCTCGGCTGCCACTTCGCGCAGGCGTGCGAGCGCCGCACGCTCGGTGACCGCGCCCGGCAGATCGAGCGGGGCGTCAAGCAGGATAGATGCCGGCACGGTCTCGCTGATGAGGGCGTCGAGCGACGCGGCCCCGATGGCCTCCAGCATCACGTCCTGCTCGGCCGGCATGGGGCCGATGTGGCGGGCGATGAACTCGTCGGTGCCCTCGAGTTCGGTAAGGCTCTGGTGCTCTGGCATGCGTGGCGACTCCCTCGCGCAGTGTGCGAATCGGCGCCCCCGCTGTCCGTGTGCCTGAGAGATGCACCCGCAGTGCGGGCTTTCCCCATCGGCGGGGTGTCGAGCACCCTCTCTCCAGCGTTACCGCGCCCACCACGGTCCTGGTGCCTGAGAGATTCCGGGGCGGTTGCTCCTTCGGCGCCAGCTCTGGGCTGGCTCTCCCACGGCGGGCGATCGGTCACTCCACCGTAGCAGCGCATTGCGGGGGAGTCCGGGGCCCCCCGTAGGCTCCCGCACGTCAATTAATCGACGAAGGGGTCCCCCATGGGTGTCCTGCTGTGGATCATCGGCGTCATCGTCTACATCTTCCTGATCGTGCTCACGATGAACATTGCCCGGGTCAAGGGCCGGAGCGCTCTCGGGTTTGGCCTGTTCGCGGTCTTCGTGCCGCTCATCGCGCTCATCGTGGTGCTCATCATCAATCCGTCGAACGCGCGCATCAACCAGCCGTTGGAGTAGAGGCATGAGCGGTGGGGGTCGGCGCACGTTGGTGCACCGACCCTCACCCAGCCTCCGGTCAGCCGTTGATCGGGGCCACGGGCGAGGGCAGCGGGCAGTCATCGGCGGCGGGGTCGCCGCGCAAGCGCCCATCGATCCACTGCACCACCGATGGGCCCACCACGATCGCCGTGGACTGATGCGATACCCCATTGACCCACAGCGTGCTGATGTGGTCACCGGCTCTGCACCAATCACGCACCAGCGTGGCGGTGGTACGCGGCAGCACCACCGCATCGGTTGTGCTCTGAGCAACAAGCAGTGGCAGATCGGTGGGGATGGGCTGGGGCGTGTTGGCCCGGAAGCGCTGGCGCCATGCCGGTGATTGCCACGGGTCCATCGAGAAGAAGTCCTGCCCGAGGATGTCCTGACGCACGATCGATGTAAGCGCCGCGGCCACGATGCACTTACTCGCAACGTCCTGCCAGTGCTGCTGGCCGTTGGGAGCGAGGATGGCGTTCCGGTTGAGCTCGGGATACCGGGTGGGCCAAGTACTTACGACGTCGGCCCCGATCACCCACGCCGCCGCTTGGTTCCACTGCAACGCGAGCAACTGTCGCAGCTCAGCCGCCGGAGCGGCCGTGGCCACCGCCACCAGCCGCAGATCGGGCGCGTACGAGGCGGCCATGTCGGCTGCCGCCAGTGCCGCGTGCCCGCCCTGTGAGTGACCCCACGCGACCCAACGCGAGTTCGTACCGGCGGCCGGAAGGTGACGGGCGGCGCGCACGGAGTTGATGACGTCGTGGCCCTCATCAGCCGAGATGAGGTATCCGGACGTACCGGGGGTACCGAGCCCGGCGTAGTCGGTGGCGGTCACCACCCAGCCTCGCGCGAGCATCTCTCCCACCCACGGCAGGTTCCCGATGGGGTCGTCAATGCGCGACGGGGCGCACCCCGACCCGAGGCCCACGGTGCCATGCGCCCACGCCACGATTGGGCGACCGCCTGCGGGCGCGGGGCCAGAGGGGATAAACACCATGCCGCTCGATGCCGTGGGCTTACCCTCGCCATCTTGCGACCGGTACAGCATTCGCAGTGCGCGCCCGCCGGGCACGGTG
Organism: Actinomycetota bacterium; assembly: GCA_947475125.1. Taxonomy (GTDB): domain Bacteria; phylum Actinomycetota; class Thermoleophilia; order Miltoncostaeales; family Miltoncostaeaceae; genus SYFI01. The sequence continues at coordinate 1,738 of CANJMX010000055.1, read as the reverse complement.
ATGCCGAGGGGCTCGGTGCGGATGACATCGCCGGGCCGCCCACCTGGCGGGAGGGAGGGCGGCGTGTAGAACGGCTGCAATGCGGACTGGCGCTGATTTGCCCGCACGTCATCGCTCACCGTCAGCACAAGGCCCGCGACGACCGCTGTGAGGATGGCCAGCACCACAATCCACAGCACCGGGTGGCGTATGTGGTCGGGAATGCGGGGATCCTGTCCGGGCTGGGTCTGGCTCACGTGTCTTCGTCGCGGTGGGTTGCATCAAGGCTACCGGTGACGGGATACAGTCCCCGGCCATGACTGAATCGCACCTCTCCGGAGTGGACCCCGACGCGTTCAAGGCGGCGCTTGGCCGCTGGGGCAGCGGTATTACGGTGGTGACGGCCGCCGGTCCGGATGGCCCGGTGGGGCTCACCGTGTCGGCGTTCTCATCGCTGTCGCTGCACCCGCCGCTGGTGCTGGTGTGCATCGGCCAGGCGTCGTGGACGCACGACCTCGTGACGCAGGCGCCTGGATTCGGTGTGCACATCCTCGCCGCAGATCAGGAAGAGGTCTCCAACACCTTCGCGTTCTCCCGTGAGGACCGCTTTAAGGACCTGCCCTGGGAGGGCGGGCACCACGGCGTACCCATGCTCGAGGGTGCGCATGCCCGTCTGGTGTGTGAGCGGCATCAGGTGGTGGAGGCCGGCGATCACAGCATTCTCATCGGGCGCGTGCTGCAGGCCGATGTGACCGATGGCGACCCACTCATTTGGTGGAAGGGTGGCTATCGCCGTCTGGCGGAATAGATCCGCCTCCGCTGTGCCCGGCCCCACCGCTGCCCACCAATGCCCTACGCTCACCACCTGATGGTGTCCCTCCACACGAACACCGCGGGTCGCTGACTGTGGCATCCCTGCTGCATCGCATGGCCCGCTGGGTTGCGCACAACCCTGTCAAGGCCCTGTTGCTGTGGGTCGTCATCATCATCGCGCTGTCGGGCGCGGTGAGCATTTTCGGCGCGCAGACCACCAACGACAACAGCCTGCCGGGCACGCAGAGCCAGGACGCCACCAACGTGCTGGCGGCCGACTTCCCGCCCACCGAGAACGGCACGAGCCCGATCGTGTTCAAGGTGAAGTCGGGCACGGTCAACTCGACGGCCAACAAGAACGCCATCACGGCATCGGTAAAGGCCATTGCCAAGGTGCCCCACGTCACCCAGGCCACGAGCCCCTATGGCAGCGCGGCCCAGTACCTGCAGAGCAAGTCGGGCACCATCGCGTATGTGCCGGTGCTCATGAACGTGAGCTCGGCAGCCATCACCGAGAAGCAGGCGCAGGCGGTGCTGAACGCCGCCGACCCGGCGGTGAACGCGGGTATTCAGGTGGCGGCTGGCGGCACCGTGGGCGCCACGCTGTCCAACCCCAATACCGATTCCAGCACGCTCATCGGCCTGATCGCGGCCGTCATCATCCTGGCGGTTTCGTTCGGCACCCTCATCGCCATGTTCCTCCCCATCATCAGTGCGGTCATCGGCCTGGCGCTCGGCCTGGCCATCATCGGCCTGCTGGGGCACATCGTGGCGGTGCCGAGCATTGCCCCCACGCTGGCCACCATGATCGGGCTGGGCGTGGGTATCGACTACGCGCTGTTCATCGTGTCGCGCCATCGCGAGCAACTGGCCGAGGGCATGGATCCGAAGGAGTCGGTGGCCCTGGCCGTTGGCACCGCCGGAACCGCCGTGGTGTTTGCGGGTG
>CANJMX010000054.1 GCA_947475125.1 Actinomycetota bacterium | reverse complement strand
TGGCCGCCGCGTGGCTTTCGATCATGGGTGATCCCAACGTGGCCAGCAAGCGCTGGATCTTTGAGCAGTACGACCAGCTTGTGGGCGCGGGCACCATCCGCCGCCCCGGTGGAGATGCCGGCGTGGTGCGTATTCCTGGCACCGATCGCGCCATCGCCGTCACGCTCGACTGCGCCGAATGGCACTGCGAGCTCGACCCGCGTGCCGGTGGGCAGGCATCGGTGTGTGAGGCTGCGCGCAACGTGGCCTGCACCGGCGCGCTTCCCATCGCGGCCACCGACTGCCTCAACTTCGCCAACCCCGAGAAGGGCCACACCGGTTGGCGTCTGGTGCAGAGCATCGCCGGCATGGCCGAGGCCCTTACGGCAATCGACGCGCCCATCGTGTCGGGCAACGTGTCGCTCTATAACGAGTCGCCCCGCGGGCCCATCTTCCCCACCCCGGTGGTGGGCATCGTCGGGCTGCTGGAGGATGCATCAAAGAGCGTGGGGTCGGCATTCCACCGCCACGGCGACCAGATTCTGCTGATCGGCTACGGCGACCCACGCATTGATGCCTCGCGGTATCTGGGTCGCTGCGAGGGCCTCCCGCCCGCGCCCGATCTGGGCCGGGAGGCCGCACTCATCACCCTGCTGGTGAGCGCCGCCGACAAGGGCCTGCTGGCGAGCGCCCACGATGTGTCGGAGGGTGGGTTCGCCGTGGCCCTCGCCGAGTCGTGCATCAACGGTGGCGTTGGCGCCGACGTGACCATCCCGAAGGGTCGCCGTGCCGACGAGGCGATGTTCGGTGAGGGATCGGCGCGCATCATCGCGTCGTGCCGCCCCGATGATGTCGCGGCCGTTCAGGGGCTGGCGGGCAGTGGAATCACCGTGCAGATCATCGGCGAGGTCACTGGTGACGATGCGATGATCACCATCGCGGGTTCCACAACGCAGGTTTCTGTGGCCGATCTGGCCCGGGTGTGGGAGGGTTCAATCCCACAGGCTCTGGAGGCGTAGTGCCCGACTTGACCGACGAACGCGATCACCCCGAGGAGGAGTGCGGGGTATTCGGCGTCGTCGCCCCATCACAGGATGTCGCCCGCATCGCCTTCTTCGGGCTGCATGCGCTGCAGCACCGCGGCCAGGAGAGCGCCGGAATCGCTGTGAGCGATGGCACGCACATCATCGTGCAGCGCGAACTGGGCCTCGTATCGGCGGTGTTCGACGAGCCCTCGCTGCGATCGATGACTGGCGACATGGCGATCGGCCACGTGCGGTACTCAACCACCGGCAAGAACAAGTGGGACAACGCGCAGCCGGTGGCGCTGCCCCGCGGAGATGGCCTTGTGGCCCTGGGCCACAACGGCAACCTCACCAACAGCGACGCCCTGAGGCGCCGGGTTGTGGCACTGGGGCACGAACTCCAGGCGACCACCGACAGTGAACTCATCACCGCGCTCATCAGTTATGAGCCCGGCAGCCTGCTGGACGCGGTGTGCAACGTGATGCCCCTGCTGCAGGGCGCGTACTCAATCGTTGCCCTCACCGAGCACGAACTGGTGGCCTTCCGCGACCCCAACGGGGTACGCCCGCTTGTGATCGGCCGCCTCGACGGTGGCTTCGTGGTGGCATCCGAGACCTGCGCGCTCGATCAGGTTGGAGCGGAGTTCGAGCGCGAGGTGATGGCCGGTGAGGCCGTGCGGATCACCCGGGATGGCGTTGAGAGCCGCCAGGCCCTGGCGCCCGTGCGCCGGGCGCTGTGCATCTTCGAGGCCATCTACTTCGCGCGACCCGACTCCATTCTGGATGGCGAGACCGTGTGGGAGTCGCGGCGCGACATGGGCATCGTGCTGGCCGGCGAGTCGCCCGCCATGGCCGACCTGGTCGTGGGGCTGCCCGACTCGGGGACGCCTGCGGCAATCGGATTCGCGCAGGAGTCGGGGATCCCGTACAGCGAAGCCGTGGTGCGTAATCGCTACGTGGGCCGCTCGTTCATCCAGCCGAGCCAGGAGATGCGCCAGCTCGGTGTGAAGCTCAAGTTCAATCCGCTGGGCGCCATCATCGCCGGCAAGCGCCTTGTGGTGGTTGATGATTCCATCGTGCGCGGCACCACCACCCGCAAGACCGTGCAGATGCTGCGCGACGCGGGTGCCACAGAGGTGCATCTGCGAATCTCATCGCCGCCCATCATGTGGCCGTGCTTCTACGGAATTGACATGGCCGACCGCAGCGACCTGATCGCCGCCAACATGTCGGTGGAGGAAGTGGCGGCTTCGGTGGGTGCCACGAGCCTCGCCTACCTGACCCTGGATGGCCTGCAGCGCGCCATGGGGCGCCCCGCCAGCGTGTATTGCCGCGCCTGCTTCACGGGCGAGTACCCCATTCCCGTTCCTGACGCGTCGGGCAAGGAGCGGTTCGAGGCACCCACGGGCGCCGCCCCCAGCCGGTAATCGATACAGATGCGTGGCAGTGACTGACACGGATGGACGAATCGTCAATTCCCCACTGCGGTAGATTTGCTCCATGACGACGCGTGAGGCAAGTATGGCTGCGATGGCCGACCGCGTACGCGCGGCGCTCTTGGAGTACGCGCCCACCGCGGAGATCACCGACACCATCCTCATGAACGGTGTCCCCGGCAACGAGCAGATCATCCTGCATGTCGCGATTCCCGGCCTGACCCACGCCGAGGTGATGCCGACCATGCGCGCATTTCAGCGGGCCCGATGGGACGACCTGCTGGCGGAGATCGGTGACGAGGTCTGCATCGTTTCGGAGGGGTCCCGGTAGCCCCCACCACTGCGTCGCACGGGTTCCGGTGGCGCGGGTTCCTCAGGTTCGCGGCGAGGCGTCAGGGGTGGCCCGGCCAGTTGATGCGGCGCACCGTCATCAACCGGGCGTACTACGCGGCCTTCCATACGGCGCGCCAGGCACTCCGCGACCACGGCCTCGCCTCAGCCGAGACACGATTCCACCGTCAGGTGTGGGAGCAGTACCTCACGGCCAAAGAGGCGCCGCATGCCTCGGTGGACACGTGGCGGAGCATCGCCGACCTGGGCCTCTGGCTCCAGGAGGAACGACTGCGAGCCGACTATGACGGCGCTGCTCGGTGGTCCGGCCAGCAGTGCCAAGAGGTCGTTCGAAGCGCGCGAATGCTCGTGGCCCGCGTTGACGCCCTTCCCGCCGCACCCAGCCGGTAGCCTCCGGCTCGTGACCGACCGAGGCATCTCCTACGAAGACGCAGGCGTCAACCTCGATGCCGCGCGCGCGATGACCGAGGGCATCCGTGACCTCGTGCATGGCGGCACCACGGGCTTCGCGGGCACGCTGCCCATGCCGCCCATGCGTGATGGCGTGCTGGTGGCCTGCACCGATGGCGTGGGCACCAAGGTGCTGTTGGCCCGTCAGCTTGGCCGCATTGAGGGTCTGGGGCAGGACCTTGTGGCGATGAGCGTGAACGACTTGGTGTGCACCGGCGCGAAGCCGCTGTTCTTCCTCGATTATCTGGCCGTCGGCAAGCTCGACCCCGACGAGGCGACCGTGATCGTCAAGTCGATACGCGAGGCCTGCAACGCCAGCGGCTGCATCCTGCTTGGTGGCGAGACCGCCGAGATGCCGGGCCTCTACGCCGATGGCCACTTCGACATGGCCGGCTTCGCCGTGGGTGCCGTTGAGCGTGCCGAGATGCTGGGACCCGACCGGGTACAGGCCGGCGACGTGATCGTGGGCATTGAGAGCAGCGGCGTGCACAGCAACGGCTACTCGCTGGTGCGAAAGCTCGTGGACGACGGTTCCGTGGTGGCAGATGCCGACCTACTGCTCGCACCCACCCGCCTCTACCCCGCCGACATCCACGCCCTGCAGTCGAGTGGCGTGGAGCTGCACGCGGCCGCGCACATCACCGGGGGTGGGCTGCCCGAGAATCTGCCCCGTGTGTTTCCTGATGGCCTGCGCCCGGTACTGCGAAAGGGCTCATGGCCTCAGGCCCCTGCAATCGCCGCCCTTCTGGCGGGCGGCGCGGTGGACGATGCCTCCGCCTGGGACACCTTCAACATGGGTCTTGGAATGTGCCTGATGATGCCGCAGGCCGCAGCCGATCGCGCCGTGGGCATGATCGCCGGCGCCCACGTGGTGGGTCGCGTGGAGCCCGGCCCGCCCGGGCTCGCCTGGGAGGTGTGATGCTGCGCGTCGTCGTGATGGTGTCGGGCAACGGCAGCAACCTGCAGGCGCTCATCGACGACGTACATCGCAACCCCAAGGTTGACGCCACGATCGCGTTGGTGGTGTGCTCCAAGGACGGCGCCCGGGCGTTGCAGCGGGCCGAGGAGGCCGGCATCCCAACGGTGGTGGTGGCCCTCGACGATCCCGCACGGCGCGAGGACCGCGACGCACGACTGAACGGTGTGATCAGCCGCATGGAGCCCGACCTCATCGTGATGGCCGGCTGGATGAGCATCGTCACCGGGGTGTTCCTCAATCGATTCCCCGACATGGTGATCAACCTGCACCCATCGCTGTTGCCGTCGTTCCCCGGGCTCCGCGCCATTGAGCAGGCACTTGAGTGGGGCGTGCGCATCACTGGCGTCACTGTGCACCTGGCCGAGGAGGCGGTGGATGGCGGTCCGCCGGTGCTGCAGGAGCCGGTACCCGTGCGGGGCGACGACACGGTGGACACCCTGAGCGCCCGCATTCACGACGTCGAGCACCGCGTGCTGACGCGTGCAGTCATCCTGTACTCCGAGGGGAAGGTCCGGCGCGATCCGGCCAACCCCCGCCACATGATCGTCAACGACGTGGGAGGTTCCTGAGGTGGCCGCACGACGCGCCCTGCTGTCGGTATCCGACAAGACCGGTCTGGTTGACCTGGCACGAGGCCTGTCGGAGGCGGGCGTGCAGCTCATCTCCACCGGCGGCACGGCCAAGGCCCTGCGCGATGCCGGGCTCTCCGTGACAGACGTGAGCGAGGTCACGGGGCACCCCGAGATCATGGGCGGACGCGTGAAGACGCTGCACCCCAAGGTGCATGGCGGCATCCTCGCCCGTGCCGGCCACGACGGCGACGCCGCAGACATGGCGGCCAACGGCATCGAGGCCATCGACATGGTGGTGGTCAACCTCTACCCGTTTGAGCAGGCCGCGGCGACGCCCGACCTCACCCGCGCCGATGTGGTGGAGGAGATCGACATCGGTGGCCCGGCCATGGTGCGGGCATCGGCCAAGAACCACGACCGCGTGGCCATCGTCACCGACCCGTCGCAGTACGACGCTGTGCTGGCAGAGGTGGCGGGCGGCAACTGGGTGGGCGACGACACCCGCCGCACGCTGGCCGCAGCAGCCTTCCGCGCGACCGCCGCCTACGACACGGCAATTGCCGCGTGGATGGCATCGGAGGGCAACCCCGATGTGGACTTCCCCGACCGCTTCACCATTGGCTTCAAGAAGGAACTGGAGTGCAGCTACGGCGAGAACCCGCATCAGCGCGGCGCCTACTACCGCCAGATCGGCGCGCCCCAGCACCTGCTGGGCGGCGTGAAGGTGCTTCACGGCAAGCCGCTGTCGTACAACAACCTGCTCGACGTTGACGCCGGCCGCGGGTTGGTGGCCGAGTTCGATGACCCGACCGTGGTGATCGTGAAGCACAACAACCCATGCGGGGTGTCGCTGGGCGACGACCTGGCGAGCGCCTACCTGCGCGCCAAGGCGTGTGACCCGATATCGGCCTTTGGCGGTGTGTACGCGGTAAACCGCACGGTGGACCTGGCACTGGCCGAGCACCTGGCTGAGATGTTCGTGGAGGTGCTGTGGGCGCCGGCGTATGACGAGGACGCCCTCGAAGTACTCACCCGCAAGCCCAACGTGCGCCTGCTTGAGACCGGCGAGCGTGTGCGCCCCGGCAACCCCGCAGAGCCCGTGTACCGGCGCGTGATGGGTGGCATGTTGGTGCAGGACCCGGATGAGGGCCACGAGGGCCGCGACACCATGCAGTGCGTCACCCAGCGCGAGCCCACCGACCAGGAGTGGGTTGACCTGGTGTTCGCCTGGAAGGTGTCCAAGCACGTAAAGAGCAACGCCATCGTGTTCGCCAAGGACGGCGCCACGGTGGGTATCGGCGCTGGTCAGATGAGTCGGGTCGACAGCGTGCGCATCGCCACATCGAAGGCCGCTGAGAATGGCCTGCCCATTCAGGGCAGCGCCATGGCCAGCGACGCATTCTTCCCCTTCCCCGATGCGCCCGAGATGGCCATCGCCGGTGGCGCCACGGCCATCGCCCACCCCGGTGGGTCGATGCGTGACGACGAAGTGATCGCTGCCGTGGACGCCCTGGGCGCGGCGATGGTCACTACCGGGCGCAGGCACTTCCGGCACTGATCTGGTTCGTCGTCACCGGGATCCTCGCCCTTGCCTGCTGGGCGGGGGTGCTGCTGCACCCCGCGCGCCCGTGGGACCTGCGACCAGTTGACGCGGACGACCCCCCGGTGCCCGACCCGGATTTGTGGCCGTCGGTGGGCGTGGTGGTTCCCGCGCGCAACGAAGCCGATTTGATTGGCCCCACGCTGGGCGCGCTGGACCAGCAGGACTACCCCGGTGAGATGTCGGTGGTCGTGGTGAGCGAGCGGTCAACCGATGCCACCGCCGATGTGGCGCGTGAGATGGCGCGGGTGGCGCGACATGGCATTGAGGTGATCGATGGCGCACCGCTGCCCGACGGCTGGGTGGGCAAGGTGTGGGGCATGGATCAGGGCATCCGCCTGCACCGCGAGACGACTGCCCCGGAGTGGCTGCTGCTCACCGATGCCGACATCCACCACACACACGACTCACTGCGCGCGCTGATGGCCGACGCCCTTGCCGGTGGGCTGGCGCTCAACAGTCGAATGGCGCGGCTGCGCTGCACGTCGCTGGCGGAGCGGCTACTCATCCCGCCCTTCGTGCTCTTCTTCTTTCTGCTCTACCCCATGCGGTGGGCCAACCGCGCCGGGTCGCGCACGGCATCGGCGGCCGGGGGATGCATCTTGGTGCGGGCCGATGCGCTGGCTGCTGCTGGCGGAATGGATGCCGTGCGCGGGGCGCTCATCGACGACCTGTCGGTGGCGCGCATGATCAAGCGCGGGGCGGGCTTGCCCACCCGCCTGGCGCTCAGCCGGGAGCGGGTGACCAGTGCGCGGGCCTACGACGATCTCGGGTCGGTGTGGCACATGGTGCGCCGAAGCGCATTCACGCAACTGCGGCGCTCGTGGCCCCTGCTCATCGCAGTGCTGGTGGTATTGCTCATCATGTTCGCAGGGTCGGTGGTGGCCCTTCTCGCCGGAATCGTGGGCGTGGCGAGTGGCGGGGGTGCTGCCGCATGGTGGGCAGTGGGTGTGGGCGCCGCCGGCTGGATCGCAATGGCAGTGGCGGCCACGCCCGTCACCCGGGAGTTCGGCCTGGCGGGTGCCTGGCGCCTTGCGCTACCGGTGAGCGGCCTGCTGTACGGGGCCATGACACTCGATTCGGCACTGCGGGGACCGCGTGGTGGTGGCTGGCGTTGACGGCGGTCTAGCCTCATGGCCGTGATCCGCCCACGCATCATCACCGCCGCCGTACTGGCCGCGCTGGCTTTGGCCTCGCCGGCGATCGGCGACATCCCGGCCGGGGTACCCGACGCGCTCTCGCCCGACCCCGTGGTGCGTGGGGCACTCATCGCCATGCCCGCCGTGTGGAACGTGCAGGTGACCGCGCATCTCACCGCACTGCGGCTGCGCAGTGGCACCGTGATCTCGCTGCCCGCCGAGGCGCGGGAGGTACGAAAGGAGGGCACCGCCTTTGCCGTGACCCCCGACGGCTACCTGGTGAGCGCCCACCATGTGATCTCCCCCAGCCCATCGGAGATCGCCGCCACCGCATATCTGGAGAAGATCGCCCTGCAGGGGCAGCCGCACTCGGAGCAGATCGCGGCTGACTGGGTGAAGCGCAATGGCGTGACCCCAGTGGGGCTCATGCAGTTGGAGCGCGTCGTGCGCCCGGCCGCAGCCGGGCCCGGTGCAGCCCGCAACAACGGGGCATCCGTGCGTCTGGTGGCGACCGACCGCACACGCGACATCGCCGTCATCCGCGTGCCGGGCGTGGCTGACGCACCGTCAATCGGTTTGGACCGCGGCGAGGACGTGGGCACGCCCGTTGCCAGCCTGGGATTCGGCAGTACCGACCCATTTGCAGCACCGCAGCACGGCGCGCTGGTGCCGTCGGTGCGCACCGGCGTCATCGGTGAGACCGGCCACCCCGACAAGCAGCCCACCCGGTACCTCACGCTCATCACCAATCCCATCCAGATGGGCGACTCCGGCGGGCCGGTGGTAGACGCCAATGGCCACGCCCGCGGCGTGGTGCTCATCAAGCGGAAGGCCGGTGGTGGCGCCATGGCCCCCACCGACGAGATCCTGCGGGTGCTGGACGGTGCCGGAGTACGCCCATGGGAGGGCCGCACGCAGACGGCATACCGCGCAGCGCTCGCACGGGTACAGCGATTTGATCTGGACGGGGCCAAGGCCGACTTCCGCCGGACGCTGGCCAGTGACCCGTCGCATGGCCTTGCTGCCTATGAGATACAGCAGGTCGATGCACTCCGCACGGCACACGTGGCGCTGGCCGGCGAGCCGAGGGCACGGGGCGGGTTGCTGGTAATCGGTGTGACCGCGCTGGTGGTGGCGGGATTGCTCGCCGTGCTGCTGTGGAAGGCCGTCAACCGCATGCCCGGCGTACTGGGCCCACGCGACCGCAAGGCCCCCTTTGATCAGGACGTCCCGCACGACGACCCCGACGACCCGCGCAACCTGATCTAACCCGGCACACCCCCGACCGTGAGACGGCACATTGCGCGCATTCCGCGTGACGCCGGCGCACCTACGCTGAGGGCCATGCGAGCGACCGATCTTCGCGATGTGCCAACTGATAGCACGCACCGCTATCATCACGCCATGAAGCAGATCCTTACGCGGGTGCCCGATGCACTGCATACGCTGGCACGGGCCGAGGCCGCAGCCCGCGGGGTGTCGCTCAACGAGTTCGTCACGAATGCCATTGAGCACGCCATCGCCACAGGGCACGAAGGTGCCGCACCATTTCGTGCTCGCGCCGCCGCGCATGGGCTGCTGGCATCCACACCCCCGGGCGCGCACTCACCCGAGGGTGTGGATGCCGCGCATGCGCGGTGGACGGCCCGGCAGCCGGCGGGGGCCGGCGACGCCGTGGTGGCAGCGCTGCTCGCGGAGCGACACGACGGCACGCCATGATTCGCGCCGGCGCACTCGCCTACCTCGACAGCAGCGTCATCGCCCGGGCGGTACTCGCCGACGAGTCGCATCACGACGCAACGCGCGACGGGCTGGTGGCAGCGCGCGATCGCCTGGTCACCTGGTGCGGTACGCGCGTGGAGCTGGCCAGCGCGCTGCGTGCGGCGGAGTCGCAGGGGCGTGTGGTTGACGCGGCCCATGTG
>CANJMX010000053.1 GCA_947475125.1 Actinomycetota bacterium | reverse complement strand
CCACCAGCGTGGCGTTGACTGGCCCGATCTCCCACTCCACCTGCGTGGTCAGTACGTCTTCAAGTGGTGGGTACGGCGCCTGCTGCTTCGGCACGCTTCTCACCCGGAGACGACTGAACCGGCCGGATACACGCACCGCCTGTACCGGCCCAGTGCTTTGGGCATCGAGAGCCGCGAGAAGTTGCTCATGATCAAGGCCCTCCACGTGCACCGGGGGGGCAGGCGCAAAGGGGGTGACCACCGCGAAGGGGGTGCGGGTGTCGCCGGGTACCGGGGAGACCGTGCCGTCGGCCCGGGCGACGTAGGCCTCGCCCGCCGACACAACCAACTCGCCATCCAGCCCATCAAGCGTGCCCAGTCCGAGGTCGCCGTGAGCGAGTAGCTCGGCGATTGTCAGATCACCCTCGTAGCGGCTGTCGATGAGCGCCTGAACCGTGGATGTCTGGAACACGTGATGAGCTGCTGCGCGATCGGTGAGCGCGGCGTCGTGGTCCTCCACGGAAAGGTGAAGCGCGTGGATGAGTTCGGGGTCAATGGACATGGGATAGTGTTTCGACACCGTAACGAGCCGCGCCTCGCGAACGCTTCCGAACGGAATTCCCGATGTCCCGTGATCCGTCTCTGCCCGCCCGCACGACATCCGGGGCATCCCACGGGCGCGCACTGCCGCTGGCGCTGCTCTCCGGGCTGTTGGCCCTTTCGTTCGGCGCCGGCATCGCCGCGGCGAACCCGCCTCCCGGCCAGAGCACGCTGTTCTTCAGTCCGAGCGCATCCGGGGGGTGCGGTGATGGGCAGATCTCGGGAATCGGGGAGTCGTCGGCCCCCGGGCAGCCAAGCGCGAGCCCCATCACGATGTCGCCGTCGAACAGCCCATTTTTTCAGCCGCCAGGCGGGTACGACACCGCGAGCGGCCTCTACGCCGGTGGCATGGCGGCAACGCCGTGGGGCACCGGGTTCGGCGGGATCATGTTCGAGCAGCTCAGTTCGCAGGTGTACTTCACAAACACCTGCAGTGGCTCATCACAGCAGCTGTTGGCTGCGTGCTATTCGGCATCTGGCTACGGCTCGGTGGGATCTGCCGGCCAGCTCACGGTCTGTGGGTCCGGTGAGCAGTACGGGACCCCGCTGCCGTGGCCGGTGTGGATCGCATGGCAGGCCCCGGCCGGCCAGAGCGTGGGGCGCGGCGTTGCCATTGACGCCACCCGGAACCTTCTCTACTTCGCGACCATGTCCGGCTGCACGGGTGGCACCACCTGCCAGACGGTGAATCTCTGGGTGGCTGGCACCGCGGGTTCGTGGGGCGACACGCTCACCCCGACTCTGGTCGGGCAGCTGAGCGGAAACTGGAGCGCCGACTATCTGGCGGTGGATCCCGTGACCAGGCGGCTCTTCCTTCTGGGGACGAACAGTCGTGAGGTCATCTCAGTCCCGGCGGCTGGCGGCGGATCGCAGTCCGTGCTGATTTCGGGCGGGTCGTTGGTATCTGGGACCGTGACCGGGATTGGGGTCGATCCATCCACGTCCATGGTCTATGTGCTGTCCGCCCAGCAGGGAAGCGAGCCCAACCAGATCGCGCAGGTACCCGAGACCGGCTGCTGTGCCACGAGCCTGTTCAGTGGCGGTGCGGTCGGCAACAGTTCGGAGTCGATCGGACTTGCGGTCGACCCTGCAAATGGAGTGGCGGTGTGGGCCAACTCCCCGGCTGGCAGTTCGCCCAAGGGGCTTGCAAACACCATCTCGTGGGGTCCACTCGATGCGACCGGCGCGACCACCTACGGGTGGACCGGGGCCCCGAACGCGTCCTACGCAGCCTATGTGCAGGCGCTGACCATTGCGGGCGGCCTTGGCACGTGCCAAGGGGCCGATAATGGCGGCACATACAACTACCCGTGCCCCGCCACCAGTGTCGCTGCGGCAGGCACGACGGCCACGGCGAGCAGCAGCGGGTCGGTGGTAATCCCGCTCACCGCATATGTGGTGGGTGGCACGGGCCCGGGCGCCACCTCCAGGGCATCCATGCAAGTGGATGCGAGGCAGGTGACAGGCCCGATGACGGTGACCGTCCGCGATCGCCGGAGGGCCGGCAGGAGGGCTCGCACCTACGCCACACTTCGCCCCGGCTTCTCCGTTGCCCCAAATACCCGGGTCGTGCGGCGGGTGACGCTCCCGGCGACGGCGCTCCCCTCCCTGCGGCGTGGTGATCTTGAGGTGCAGGTGCGAACGCGTCCGGCGGGCACCGGGCAGCGTTGGCGCACCCGTGTGCTGCGCGTCGTGCGTCGCTGAGGGGCACGGTCGGACCGAACATACGCGCCCCGGGCACTGGGGCAATTAGGATGGCCGGTGTGACTGATCTCGCCGCGCGCTATCCAATGCTTGCCTCTCTTGATGGGCCAGCCCCGCTGCACGACATGGACGACGCGGCGCTCGCCGCGTTGGCCGAGGAGATGCGCCAGGCGATCATCGCCACGGTGTCCACCACGGGTGGGCACCTCGGATCGAGCCTCGGCACCATCGAGCTCAGCATCGCGCTGCACGCCGAGCTTGATTCGCCCCGCGATCGCATCTTGTGGGATGTCGGGCATCAGGCCTACGGGCACAAATTGCTCACCGGTCGCCTTGGCGAGTTCAGCACGCTGCGGCAGCACGAGGGGTTGTCGGGCTTCCTGCGCCGGGCGGAGAGCGAGCACGACATCATGGGTGCCGGGCATGCGAGCACCAGCATTTCGTATGGCGTGGGGTTGGCCGAGGCCATGCGTATCACCGGTCGCCGCGACCGCCGCGTGGTGGCCGTCATCGGCGACGGCGCCATGACCGGTGGCATGGCCTACGAGGGGCTCAATCAGGCCGGCCACCTGCAGTCGCCCCTCACCGTGGTGCTGAACGACAACGGTATGAGCATCTCCGAGAACGTCGGGGCGCTGGCGGGGCTATTGCAGCGGGCCCGGCTCGATCCGACCCTGTCAAAGGTGCGCGGCGAACTGGACAAGGGGCTTCGCAAGGTGCCCGGTCTCGGTCATCTGGGTGACTCGCTCTCCAATGCCACCAAGGCGCTGTTCGTACCGGGCCAGTTGTTTGAGGCGCTGGGCTTCGCCTATCTGGGGCCCATTGACGGGCACGACATCCACGCCCTTCGTGGTGCCCTTCAGCGAACCACCGACCTCCAGCGGCCGGTGCTGCTGCATGTGCACACGCAGAAGGGGCGTGGGTACGCCCCCGCCGAGTCTGATCGTGAGGCCATGCACGGGTCAGGCCCATTCGCGGTGGACAGCGGCCGTGCCGCGCGCCCATCGACGCCCGCTGCACCCTCGTACACCGAGGTATTTGGCCGCGCGCTGCTGGCCGAGGCCGAGGCTGATCCCCGCGTGGTGGCCATTACCGCGGCCATGCCCAAGGGCACGGGAACAGACTTCATCGCCGAGCGCTTTCCCGAGCGCACCTACGACGTCGGGATCGCCGAGCAGCACGGGGTGGTATTCGCCGCCGGGCTCGCCATCGCCGGGTACCGCCCGGTGTGTGCCGTGTACTCCACGTTTCTGCAGCGCGCCTACGACCCGATCGTGCACGACGTCGCCCTGCAGGGGCTGCCCGTGGTCTTCGCAATCGACCGCGGTGGCCTGGTGGGGGACGACGGGCCAACCCACCACGGCGTGTTTGACATCGGGTACCTGCGGCCTATTCCGGGCATGGTCGTGATGGCCCCCAAGGACGAGGCCGAGTTGGTGCACATGCTGCACACGGCGCTCCGCCTTGATGGTCCCTCCGCGCTGCGGTATCCGCGTGGGAGTGGCGTGGGCGTCCCGCTTCCGGAACGACCCGAAGTGCTCCCGGTGGGGAAGGCCGAGGTGCTCGCCGAAGGGTCGCGCGTGGCCCTGGTGGGTTATGGATATGGCGTGCAGGTGGCGCTTGATGCCGCGGTGATCGTGTCGGAGTCGCTCGGCGTTCCGCCCACCGTGGTGAATGCCCGGTTCGCGAAGCCGCTTGACGTTGATCTGCTGGGTGAGATCGCCGACACCCATGATGTCGTGGTCACGATTGAGGACCACGCGCTGCAGGGTGGGTTCGGGAGCGCAGTGGTGGAGGCGCTCCCGGGATGCCGGGCATACATCGCCCGCATCGGTATTCCTGACCACTTCATCGAGCATGGACGCCGCGATCTGCTGCTGGCCGAGGCCGGGATCACACCCGCCGCCACGGCCGCCGCCGCGCTCGCCGCGCTTGGCGATCGGGCGATCGGCTGACCCGAATCGGCACGCCCTCGTGATGGTCGACGGGGTGGCAGTGGCTACGATCCCGCGCGTGGCCCGGCAGCGACTGGACGCTGCGCTCGTGGAGCGCGGCATTTTCCCCACCCGAGCGCGTGCGCAGGCGGCCGTGATGGCCGGTCGCGTCCGTGTTGGCGGCAGCGCGGCGGTCAAGCCCGGGTCCCAGGTGCGTGACGACGCGGTCATCGATGTCGACGAGGGCCCCGAGTACGCTTCGCGGGGTGGGCTCAAACTGGCGAATGCCCTCGACGTGCTGGGTGTCGATCCCACCGGGGCGACGGCAATTGACATTGGGGCGTCCACGGGCGGCTTCACCGATGTGCTGCTGCGGCGTGGGGCGACGAGCGTCATCGCCGTGGACGTCGGCTACGGACAACTCGCGTGGGCGCTGCGCGAGGATTCGCGCGTTGATGTGATCGATCGAACCAATGCGAGGGCGCTCGCGCCAGCCATGCTGCCCCGCATTCCCGACTTCGTTGTGATGGATGTGTCGTTTATCTCGTCGGGCATTGTGTGGCCGGCAGTAGCGGCTTGCCTTCACCCGGCGTACCGTGCCCTCGTGATGGTCAAGCCGCAATTCGAGGTGGGCAAGGACAACGTGGGGTCAGGGGGCGTCGTGCGCGACCCCGCACTCCGCCGTGACGCCGTGCTGGGCGTGGCAGACGCCATGCGCGCAACCGGGGCGCATATCGCCGGAGCAGCCGACAGCGGCACGCCCGGGCCCAAGGGCAACCGCGAGATCTTCCTGTTGGCACACGGCCCCGCGTTGCCCGATCCGTGCGTCGACATCGCTGCCGCCATCGACGCAGCCGTGCTGGCGGGGGCTTCATGAAGCGTCAACATGAGCCCATCCGCGAGGTGGAGGGAACCCGTGCCGAGCGCGTGCTGGTGCTCAGCCATGGTGCTGCCGAGGTAACCGCGGGGGTCATGCCGACCGTGCTCGCGATTCTCGATGCCAACGGGGTGGAGGTGCTGGCCACTGCCGATGAGGCGGCCAAGCACCCCGCGCTCCGGGGCCGCACGGTGGTGACCGGGAACGAGTTACGACCCGGTGGGGTTGACCTCGTGCTGGTGCTGGGTGGCGACGGCAGCATCCTGCGCGCGTTGTCATTCGAAGCGCGGACCGGCGCGCCTGTGCTCGGCGTCAACTTCGGGCGGGTGGGTTTTCTCGCCACGGTGGAGCAGGGCGACCTCGAGCGCAGCCTCACACGAGCGCTGCGGGGCGACTACATCACTCTGGGCCTTCCGTCCCTGAAGGCCGAATGGATCGGCGGCACCATCAACGCCGTAAACGATCTGGCGTTCCTGCGGGGGGGCGAGTCGCGTCTGGCCGATCTCTCGTACTCGGTTGATGGGGAGTCGGTGGCAACCGTGCGGTGCGATGGGCTCATCTGCTCCACGCCGGTGGGATCGACTGCCTACAACCTTGCTGCCGGTGGCCCCACGGTGTCGTGGAAGGCCCGTGCCTTCGTCATCTCGTTCATCGCGGGGCACCACCTGGATACCCGGCCACTTATCCTCGCGCCCGAGGAGACGCTGGTGGTCACAAACAGCGCCATCGTGGGGCCGTGCGACGTGCTTGCGGACGGCGTACGCATTGGCGAACTGCCCCCAGGCCGGTCGGTGACCGTTGGCCTCGGCGGGCAGGAAGTGCACCTTGCAATCTTCCCCGAGTCGTCATTCTTCCGCCGGTACCGGGAGAAGTTCGGCCGCCGATGATCGCGGGCGGGGTGGCGGCGTGATCCGCGAGATCGAGATCCGCGACCTCGTGGTGATCGAGCGGGCCCACATCGTGCCCACGGCCGGCCTCACGGCCATCACCGGCGAGACCGGAGCCGGGAAGACAGTTGTGGCAACGGCCCTCGGGCTGCTCGCCGGCGCGCCCGTTGACCCGAAGGCCGTGCGCCCCGGTGCCAAGCATGCGCTGGTGCAGGCCACCGTCAGCGTGCCGGATGGATTCTGGGATTCCCTGGACCCCGGTGACCCGGCGCTGCAGGTGCGGGATCTGGCCGAAGATGAGGCCGAGGTCGTGGTGGCCCGTCGCGTACCTGCAGAGGGCCGCGCACGGGCGCTGGTGGATGGTCAGGTGGCATCGCGTGATGCGGTCGCATCATTCATCGGGGCCCTCGTGCGCTTCTCCGGCCAGCATGAGCAGCGTCGGCTTGTGGGCCCCGTGGCGCAGATGGCAATCCTCGATGCCTTCTCTGGTCCGGACGTGGTGTCGCAGGCCCAGCAACTGATTCTGATGCGACGCGATCTGGTGCGGCTTGCGCGTGACATCGACGCGGCCCGCGACGGGCGTGAACGCGCGGCACGTGAGCGCGATGCACTCACCCAACTGCTGGCCGATGTGGATGCGGTTGCACCCGATCTGGACGAGGAGGCGGCGCTGCAGGTGGAGCGCGGCCGGCTGGGGCACGCGGAGCGCCTCGCCGAAGCCGCCGACAGCGCCCTTGGCCTTCTGGACTCGGATGACAGTGGGGCGGTGATGGCCACGGGCCGCGCGGCACGGGCCATCGAACACGCGTGCGATCTCGATCCCACACTCAACGCGCCACTTGAGGATCTGAAGGCCGCTGAGGCAGCGCTTCAGGAGGCGCTCATCGGGCTGCGCCGCTACGCCCAGGATCTGGACGCCGAACCCGGCCGTCTCGAGTGGGTTGAGGGCCGGCTCGAGGAGTACGCCACCCTCGGGCGCCGATACGGGCCGGGAACGGAGATGGTGCTGGCCCGTGCTGACGAGGCCCGGGCGGCGCTCGACGCGCTGGCAACGGGGCAGGCGGGGGACGACGCCCTCTCCGCAGCGCGCGACGCGCTGTTGAGCGATGCGCACGCACTCGCCGACGCATTGCATGCGGCTCGCGCTGAGGCGGCGCCGCGGCTGGCTGCAAGTGTTGAGGCCGAGCTACAGGATCTGGCCATGTCGGGTGCCGCCCTGCGGGTGGAGGTGTCGCGCGACGACGCCGAAGTGCCCGCCGACCACGTGGCGCTCATCCTGCGCGCCAACCCCGGGCTTCCTGAGGCCCCGCTGGCCAACGCGGCGTCGGGTGGCGAGCTCTCGAGAGTGCTTCTCGCCCTGCACTCGGTTGCTGCCGCGGCCGAGCCGGGGGTTGCGTGGGTCTTCGACGAGGTGGATGCCGGTATCGGCGGGGTGACGGCTGGCACCGTGGGCGACCGCCTCGCCGCCCTGGCCGTGGGTCGGCAGGTGCTGGTGATTACCCACCTGCCACAGGTTGCTGCCGCGGCCGATCGCCACTACCGGCTGGTGAAGGGGGTGGCCGACGATGGTCGTACGGTGACCACCATCGAGCCGGTTGAGGGGGATGAGCTGCTGGCCGAGATGTGCCGCATGCTCGGGGCCTCACCCGACGATGAGGGCGCCCGCGCCCATGCGGGTGAGCTGCTCGCCCGACGGGGTCGCTGAGCACACACGGCATGCGCCGCGCGGGTGGGTATGCTCACCTCCCGTACGGTGTGCGGTACGTCGGGGAGGCCGGTCCATTGAGTGAGCACGGTGAGCGCTACGTCTTTGTCACGGGCGGAGTGGTGTCGGGACTGGGCAAGGGGATCACAGCAGCATCCCTCGGGACGCTGCTGAAGGCACGTGGGTTCAAGGTGTCGCTGCAGAAGTGCGACCCGTACCTGAACGTGGACCCGGGGACAATGAGCCCGTTCCAGCACGGCGAGGTGTTCGTCACCGAGGACGGCGCCGAGACCGACCTGGATCTGGGCCACTACGAGCGCTTCACCGACGAGGCCCTCACCCGCACGTCCAACATCACCACCGGCAGCGTGTACGACGCGGTCATCCGCCGCGAGCGCCGGGGCGACTTCCTGGGCGCCACCGTTCAGGTCATCCCCCACATCACCAACGAGATCAAGGACCGCATCCGCCAGGCCGCTACGTCATCCAACGCCGACGTGGTGATCGTGGAGATCGGCGGCACGGTGGGCGACATCGAGTCGCTGCCATTTCTTGAGGCAATCCGTCAGATGCGCAACGAGGAGGGCCGCGACCGTGTGGCCTTCGTGCACGTCACACTCGTGCCATACCTCGGCGTCGCCGGAGAGCTGAAGACCAAGACGACGCAGCATTCGGTCAACGAGCTGCGGCGCATTGGTATCGAGCCCGACGTGCTGGTGCTGCGATCAGACCGTCCGCTGGGCAGCGAAGTGCGCGAGAAGATCGCGCTCTACGGGGGTATCCCGACCCAGGCCGTCATCTCGGCCGAGGATGCCGCTGACATCTACATGGTGCCGCTCATGATGGAGGAGGAGGGCCTCGACCGCGTTGTGGGCGACCGCCTGGGCCTCGACCTGTCCGGCCCGCTCGAGCTCGACGACTGGCGCGACCTTGTCGACCGCCTGCTGGCCGCCACCGGCTCCGTGACGATCGCCCTCGTGGGCAAGTACGTGCAGCTGCATGACGCCTACATGTCGGTGTACGAGGCCCTCAAGCATGCGGGCCTTGCACATGGCGTGAACGTCGAGATCGACTGGGTGGACGCCGACGCCGAGGATCTGGCCGAGCACGTGCGCGCTGCTGATGGCGTGCTGGTGCCCGGCGGTTTCGGGGGCCGCGGGGTGGAGGGCAAGATCGAGGCTGCCCGCATTGCCCGCGAGGAGGGCGTGCCCTATCTCGGCATCTGCCTCGGCATGCAGGTTGCGGTCATCGAATACGCCCGCAATGTGTGCGGAATGGACGGCGCCAACTCCACCGAGTTCGATCTGGAGACGCCCTTTCCGGTTATCGACCTGCTGCCGGAACAGCGCCAGATCGAGGAGCGGGGCGGCACCATGCGCCTGGGCGCCGATCCGGTGTCGCTGCTCCCGGGGTCAGTCGTACGCGATCTCTACGGCGATGTGGATTCAATCCAGGAGCGCCACCGCCACCGCTACGAGGTGAACCCGGTGCTGCGGCCGAAAATCGAGGAGATGGGGCTCGTCAGCTGCGGCCGCTCGCCCGATGGGCGCCTCGTGGAGTGCATCGAGCTGCCCGGTCACCCCTTCTTCGTTGCCAGCCAGTACCACCCCGAGTTCAAGAGCAGGCCGACCCGTCCGCAGCCGCTGTTCCGGGCGTTCATCGGGGCGGCGGTGGCACGTGCCGACGCGGCCGGCCACGGCGGCGGTGACTCCGCCACCACGGCCACGGCGTGATCGCGGGGCTCAGCGAGGTCTGTGACCTGTTTGTGCGGCTGT
>CANJMX010000052.1 GCA_947475125.1 Actinomycetota bacterium | reverse complement strand
TACGAGCGCGACTATCCGCGTACCCGCGTGCTGGTGGCGGGGCTTAAGTCGCTCGGGGTCGTTGTTGACGAGCGGCACAGGCCCGTGTGGGAGCGCACCACCCACAAGGCCGGGGGCTTCCTCTCGCCGGGGAGTCTCCTGAAGGCCGGTGGCAGTTATGCAGCGGCCTGGGCCGGTCTGGTCGTGGAGCGGCGTCCCGGCGGGTCACCGCACGTGGTGGTGGCGGGATACCCGGCGCAGCCCGACGCGGTGCCGGCATGGATGGTGGCTCGTCGCCACCGTGCGCTGCTGGTGGTGGACATGATGATCTCGCTCACCGACACGCTTGCCGGTGACCGTGCGCGGGTGGGCCGCGCGGGCGGCGCTGTGCTGGCCGGGATCGACCGCACCACGCTGCGCCTGGCCGACCTCGTGCTGTGCGACACCCACGCCAACGCCAACTTCATGGCCACGCGCTTTGGCGTGCCACGGGACCGCCTGGTGGTGGCGCCAGTGGGTGCCGAGCCCGATGCCTTTCCGCCAACCCCGCAGCCGTCCGGAGCTGCGCACGTGCTCTGGTACGGAAAGCTCGCACCCATGCATGGCCTCGACGTCATCGTGAGTGCGGCGCGCGGCGAGGGTGTGCCGCCAATCCGCCTCATTGGCAGTGGCCAGCTCGACAGCTGGCTGGCACACGAGATGCGTCGCGACCTCCCCCAGGCGCTCCAGCACGTGCCGTGGGTGCCCTACGAGGCGCTTGCGGGCGAGATTGCATCAAGTGCGGTGGTGCTGGGCGTATTTGGCCGCAGCGACAAGGCCTCGCGGGTCATCCCCAACAAGGTGTTCCAGGCCATGGCGGCTGCTCGCCCGGTGGTGACCGCCGACACGCCCGGAATCCGTGAGGCCCTGGCACATGGGGAGAACGCGCTGCTGGTACCCGCCGGCGACCCCGATGCGCTGGCCGATGCGCTGCGGACACTTGCCGGCGACCCTGCCCTGCGTGAGCGCCTCGGCGCTGCGGCGCGTCGACGGTACGAGGAAATAGGTACCCCCCAAGCGGTGGCAGAGCCCCTGCTGGACGCCATTGAGCGCAGCCGCCCGTGAGCGATCGCCGCAACCTCATGCGCGCGCTGGGCACCGTGGCCGGGCTGCTCATCATCGCCGCCCTTGGGTGGACGGTGTACAACGCGTGGGACGTCGTGTCCGCATTCGATTGGCAGCCCTCAGCGGGCTGGCTGGTACTGGGCGGCGGTCTGGTGCTGGTGTCGCTGACGCTCTCGGCCTTCGCCTACGAGGCGATTCTGGGCGGTCTGCACCACCCCGCCCCGCCGGTGGCCGCCACGGTCGCTGCATGGGCCAAGTCGTTGCTGGGGCGGTACGTGCCGGGCAACGTCCTGATGCTCATGGGCCGCGCGGTGATGGCCCAGGCCCACGGGGTTCCAAAGATGGTGACCCTCGCCGCAACCACATACGAGCAGGTGATCGCACTCGCGGCTGCGGCCATGCTCGCCGTGATTGCGCTGCTCGACATCCGGAGCGGAAGTTCCGTGGGACCGCTGGCCTGGCTGGTGCTGGGTGTGCCGTTGGCGTCGCTGCTGTTGCACCCCCGCGTGTTCGGCCCCGCATCCACATGGCTGCTGGCCCGGGTGAAGCGCGCCCCGCTGGGTGCGCTCATGCCCTTCCGCCGGGTTCTCCTCATGGTGGTCTGGTACCTCGTCATCTCGGCGCTGCTGGCGCTCGGCGTGTGGGCGCTGGTGCGCGGGATGGGCGGCCCGGCGATCGGCAATCCGGTGGGTGTTGCCAGCGGGTTCCTGCTCGCATTCGTGATCTCGATGCTGGTGTTCGTGGTGCCGTCCGGGCTCGGCATCCGCGACGCCCTGTTTGCCCTGGTGCTGGCGCGCCAGGTGCCGGGCGGAGTGGCCATCGCGCTGTCGGTGGGGTCGCGTCTGGCGCTTATCGTGGTGGAGTTGGTGTTCGTCGCCCTGGCTGCGGCCTGGGGTCGGCGGGTGTCGCGCCGATGAGCACCGCCCCACTCGCCGGCCGACTGAACCTCAACGCCATCACCCGCGATCTGCCACGGCTTCTTGTGTGGCTCATGGTGGCGGGGTGGGCGTCGCTCTTCTCCTGGCTGGCGGTGGAGCGCCATGAGGCCTGGTGGACCGGGCGCTTTGATCTGGGAAACATGGTGCAGGCGATCTGGAGCACCGCCCAGGGGCATCCGCTCCAGGCCACCGACGCGGCCGGTGCGCAGATCAGCCGGCTGGGATCGCACGTCGATCCACTGCTCATGGCGTTCACTCCGCTGCAGTGGGTCACCACGTCGCCCGTGCCCCTTCTGGTGGCCCAGGCGCTGATCGTGGCGCTCGGGGCACTGCCGGCATTCTGGCTGGGACGCCTGTGGCTGCGCGATGACCGCCTGGCTGTGGCCGCCGCTGCCGTCTACCTGCTGTATGTGCCGCTGCAGTGGGCGGTACTCACCGACTTCCACGCAGTGACCCTTGCCGCGCCGCTCATCATGTACGCCATCTGGGCAGCCGAGACCCACCGTGATGTGGTGCTCGGTGTCACTGCCGGGCTCGCCCTGCTGTCGAAGGAGCAGGTGGGCCTTTCCATCGCCATGCTCGGGCTGTGGATTGCGATCCGCCATCGTCGCCGTATCGCGGGCGCCGTGCTCGCGGCCTGCGCGCTGGCATGGACCGCCATCGCGGTGCTGGTCATCATCCCCGCCGCCGGAAGCGGGCTGCCCGCGCCGTTTGCCGAGCGCTACGGCAAGTTCGGTTCCACCCCCGCAAAGGCCCTCGTGGGGGCGGTGACGAATCCGGTGGACCTCGTCACCACACTCGGCGGCTGGTCGCGTCTGTCGTACCTGCTCATCCTCCTCCTGCCGCTGCTTCTGCTGCCGTTGGCCGCACCACTACTGGCGGTGTGCGCGCTCCCTGATCTGCTCATGAACATGCTCGCCGAGTGGTGGCCCAACTACTCGGTGGAGTTCCACTACGCGGCGGTACCGAGTCCGTACCTCATCGCCGCTGCCCTGCTCGGGCTCTCACACCTGCGCGAGCACGGGCGGCCACCCTGGCTTGGCCGCGTCGCGCGGGCGGGCGGGGGAATGGCGGTGGCGCTGGTCGTCGCGGGCGTATTGGCCACCATGATCAAGGGCCCGCTGCCGTGGTTTCAGGGCGTGTCGGTGGCATCGCCGTCGCGACTGGCGCAGTACGAGCGCACCGCGACGTCGGAGGCCCTCGACCAGGCCGCCGCGCTCATCCCAGATGGCGCCATTGTGTCGGCGGGGAATAACCCTGGGGGGCACCTGTCGGCCCGCACCCGGATCCTGGTGTTCCCGGCCATCGACGACGCCGAATGGGTGATTGTGGACCGGACGCGTCCCGATATGTACGACCGCCTCGACCCCCGGGGGTTCCAGGTGGCGCTTGACAACCTGGCAAGGCGCGCCGACTTCCGGCTTGTATGGAACACGGGTGGCGTCGTGGTGTTCCACAGAGTGCGCCCCCGGGCTGGCGCATGAGCATGCGCGTGCCCGTGCTCGGCCTCGCCACGGCGGGATGTGGCCTGCTGCTTGCCGTCCTCCCCGGGCTCCCGTGGTACTCGGCCGACCTCCCCACGGGCTCCGCCCAGTTGTCGGGGTATGCCGCCACCGGCGGCACGTGGATCCTTCCCGTCGCCGGTGCGGTGCTGGCGGCAGCGGGGCTCCTCACCGCATGGTGGAGGCCACGCACAGGCACCCGCCTGGCACGCATTGTCGGCGCATTCATCGTGATGGCCGCGGTGGTGGCCGTGGGGTGGGCCGCGCGTGCCGCGCTTGTGCCCGCCGTCGGCGTGGTGGCCGAACGCCCCGGCATGCCCGCATCGCCGCTTGGGGGCGACTGGGTCATCACTGTGCTGCCCGCGGCGTGGATCACCATCGCGGCGGCGGCCCTTGCGGGAATGGCCGGCATCCTGCTGCTCACCGCCCGCCCGGAGGACATGATCGGGCCGGAGGACGTCCCCTAGGGAGTCGTCGGAGCGGGAGCGGGCGTCGTGGGTGCTGGCACCGGCGCGGGCTCAGGTGCAGGTGCGGGCTCAGGTGCAGGTGCAGGTGCAGGCGCCGGTGCGGGAATTGGCACCACCACGGTGTCCGGTGGCTGAACCTTGGTGTTCGTGCCGCCGGTTGAGGTTGTCTTCGGGGTGCTGGTGGTGCGCCCGGTGCTGGTGCTCTTGGCCGAGCTCACGGCGTACTGCGATGCGGTGTCGGTGAAGTCGGACGAGAACGCCGACCACTCAACGGGATCCTTGGGCATCGCCCAGTCGAGTGAGCCGTCCTTCGCGGTGGCAACACGCATGAAGTCGGCCCAGATCTGCGCCGGGAACGAGCCGCCGGAAACGGTGATGCCGTGCACGCTGGTCATCGAGCGGCGCACGCCATCGGCATTGGGGTAACCCACCCACACGGCGCACACGTACCGCGGCGTATAGCCCACAAACCAGGCGTCGGTGTAGTCGTCGGTTGTGCCGGTCTTGCCGGCCTGGGCAATGCCGATATTGGCGGCTCCGCCGGTGCCGCTCTGCACGTTGTCACGCAGAATGCGGGTGACCTCGTAGGCCACGCCGTCCGAGAACACACGAGTGCGCTTCGGGGTGGCCAGGTCGCTGGTGGGCGCGTTCGTGCCCAGGTCGGTGATGGAGATGGGCTTCACGCGAAAGCCCCCGTTGGCCAGCGGGGCGTAGGCGGTGGCCATGTCGAGCGGTGTGACCTCGCCTGCCCCCAGGCCGATGGACGGGACCACCGGCAGGTCCTCCTTGATGCCCATTCGCTTGGCCATGTTCACCACGCGGTCAGGTCCCTCGTCGAGGGTCATCTGGATGTACACCGAGTTATCGGAGCGCAGCGTGGCGTCGTGGATGGAGATGGGCCCGGCATACGTGTTGGAGTACGTCGCCACATTGACCGGACCCCACTTGGGGTCACTGATGTTGATGGGCCGGCTGGCATAGACGGTGGTGTAGGGGTTGGTGCCATCGGCGATCGCACGCGTCAGCACGAAGGTCTTGAACGTCGATCCGGCCTGACGCTTGGCCTGCGTTGCGTAGTTGAACTGGCTATCGCTGCCATACGTCTGGCTGGTGGCCATCGCGCGTATGTAGCCAGTGCGGGCATCAATCATCACGATGGCGGCGGCAGGGTCGTCGGGCTGACCAAGATTGCGGGCGATCGCCTGCTCGGCGGCGCGCTGCAGCTTGGGGTCGATGGTCGTCCGAACGGACATACCACCCTGCTGCACACGCTGCTCGCCAAACTGATCGAGCAGCTGCTGGCGCACATAATCGAAGAAGTAGCCCTCCTTCTTGCGCTCGTAGAACGTGCCGCGGTTCAGTCCCAGACCGCTGGCCATGGCGGCGTCGGCATCCGCCCGGCTCACATAGCCCTGGTTCGCCATCTCGTCCAGCACGGTGTTCCGCCGCGCGGTGGCGTCCTTCGGGTTGAGGAAGGGGTCATACGCCGACGGTGCCTGCGGGAGCCCGGCGAGCAGCGCCGCCTGTGCCAGCGAGATGGCCCACACCGGCTTGTTGAAGTACGTAAGCGATGCCGCCTGCACCCCGATGGAGTTCTCGCCGTAGAAGACGCCGTTCAGATACTTCGCGAGGATCTGATCCTTGGTGTACTTCTGCTCGATCTCCTTGGCCAGGTAGGCCTCCTTGATCTTCTGCGAGAAGTCACGCGGGGCCGTGGGGTCGTACAGATTCTTGGCGAGCTGCATGGTGATGGTGCTGCCACCCTGCTTGATGCCCCCGGCGGTCACATCGCGCACCGCGGCGCCGACCAGGCGCACGTAGTCCACTCCGTCGTGCTGGTAGAAGCGCTTGTCCTCGATCGCCACTGTGGCATCGCGCAGCGACTTGGGGATTCGTGCGTAGGGAAGCTCGGTGCGGTTGGTCACGCCCGTGATGTACCCGAGCACCTTGCCGTTGCGATCGAGGATGCGCGAGTTCTGGCCGAGGGCCACCGGCTTGATTTCGTCGAGTCCGGGCAGCCCGGCTGTCGCCGACTGGTACGCGGTCGCACCCGCCACCCCGAGGATGGTCGCGATCACCACGAGGGCGAATGCGATGACGCGCCCGGCACCCAGCCGCCCGTGCTTTGCCCGGGCCTTGCGGCGCCTTCGCATGCGGTTGACGGGGATCATCGGGCCGCTCCGGCTGCTGCCAGCGGACGGATGTCCCATGCCACCCGGCCGGTGCGGTAGTCAAGAAGTCCGATCACCTGATCGGGGCCGCCATTCACGCGACCCTGCACCACCCACTGCAGCGGATCGGCCGGGGCCACCACGTCGCGCCCGGCACGGGGGTGGGCGCCGCCATCGGGAACGGGAACGGTCCACGGGGAGGGAAGAGACTTGAGCGACACGTCGTTGGCCACGGCCGGGCTCCCGGCCCAGAGCTGTGTGGCCTCCTGCATTGCGACCTCGGGCGTGCCCAGACGGGGATTGCGCGACGCGGTCACCGAATCCCACAGAAATGTCCACCCATTGGCCGGGTTCGCCAGCACCTCGCCCGCTGGCTGCACTGAGTAGGCGGTCGCGATGAACGAGGGGATCCAGGCAATGACCACCGCGGCACCCGCAATAAGCGCCACGCGGGTGCGGCCACGAGTGCTGTGGGGATGGTGGGCGCTGGCACCTGAGGGCAGCGTGGAGGTGAGTCCGGACACGGCCGCCGAGTATAGGACCGGCTCGGCATCCGCCCGCGCGTCGTGGTCGGGACGTACCCTGTCCCCTGTGGCATCCCCCGCTCCCATTTCACGATTCGTGTCATCCATTGGTCCAGTGGGGCTTCGGTGACGGTGCGCGCGGTCCTGCTCGACGCATTCGGCACGCTTCTTCGTATGGAGCCACCGCCCCCGGTGCTCACCGCCCTGCTGGCCGACGCCGGCTTCCCCCTGGACGAGCAACGGGTGGCCGATGCCCTCGCCCTCGAGATACGCCATTACCGGTTGCGTATGCAGCTGGGGCGCGATGCAGAGGGGCTGGCGGCGCTGCGTGCGGAGTGCGCCGGGGTACTCGTGGATGCGCTCGGCCCCGGCGCGCCGCCCATCCCGCTGGCCACCGAACTTCTGGTGGAATCCTTGCGCTTTCACCTGTTCGACGACGTGCTGCCGGCCCTTGACCTGCTGGACGACATGGGTCTGGTGCTTGGCGTGGTGAGCAACTGGGACTGCGCGCTGCCCCAGCATCTGGCCCGTTTGGGGGTGGCCGACCGCTTCGAGGTCATCGTTGCGAGTGCGGCGGCTGGCTATCAAAAGCCCGATCCCGGCATCTTCACCACGGCCCTCTCCGCCCTCGGCATGGCACCGGCTGACGCACTGCACGTGGGCGACCGCCGCGTGGAGGACCTGAACGGTGCCCGCGCCGCCGGGCTCCAGGCGCTGCTTCTGGACCGCTCCCCTCAGGCCGAGGCCACGGAGTACGTCATCACGACGCTGGCACAGATTCCCGGAAGAATCGCCACATGAGCGGCGTTCCGGGCCCCACGGCCCACCTGGAAGCATCCGAGACGGCCACAGTGCGCGATCTGCGCGAGGGCTATCGCCAGTACCGACCGTCGCTCGCCACGCTCATCCTCGGGTGTGCATTGGCCGTGGCGCTCGGGTTCCTGTACGTGGATGGTTTCTGGATGCGGGCGCACGGCGTGGACCTTGCCTTCGTCGCGCTGATCGGAGCGCTCGGCCTGCTGGGATTCGTGCTCAGCCTCATTACCTCGCGGCCATCGCGGCTGCCACGGGCCATCGACGTGACCCTCGGGCTGTTCGGGGCCGTGTTCGCCCAGTTCCTCACGCGTGAGATGAGGATTCCCGTGCTCGTCGCAGTGGGGGTCACGGGCTCCATCATCGGAGTTCTGTCCCTGCGCGACGGTCCGCTGGACTTCATGGCATCGGCGTCAGGGTACGCAGGCATGTTCACGGGGCTGCTCCAGCCCGGTCCGGTGCTGGACTGGGGGTGGGTGTTGATTGCAGGCCTGCTCGCGGGGGTGCTCATGTCCGTCGTCGGCCCCACCGTGCTGCCCGGAGTGGGAGCCCGAATTGGCGCTGTCGCCTTCCTCGCGGGGTCGATCGTGTATCTGCTCGCCCAGTGGACCGGCACCGACTCCCCACCCCTCTTGCCGGTCGAGAGCAGGGGTCTTGCGAGCTGGGCGATTCTTCCCATCGGGATGGCTGGTGCGCTGGTCACCTGGGTGCTCATCCACCGCACCTCAATGCCCTTTGTGCTGGCATCGGCGCTGCCCTCGCTGTGTGTGTGCGGGATCATGGCCATTGCTCTCCCCTCCGGCCTATCGGTGCTCGGATCAGCCTGGGTGGGTGGCACGCTCATCGCCAGCGCCGCCCCCGAGCGCCTTCCGACGGCCTTCTGGATCGGCACCGCCGGAATCGTCTACGGCGCGCTGATGGTGCACTTCGGGGGGCCGCTCACCGGCCACGTGGGGGTACTGGGCGCAACGGCCACCATCGCGTGCATGGCCACCGCGGCGGCCGAATGGCTCATGCATGGTCGTCGCCTCGGATCTCTCGTGGCGCGTATCGCGCCGGCATCGGCCACGCCATTACGATGACCCCACCCAACCTCTCGCCCCTCTTTCAGCCCGAGGCCCGGTCCACTGCGAGCATCCTCCACGAGGAGCCGTGGCAGGGCCGTTCGGGGTTGCCGTCACCCGCCGTACTGCTGCTCGCATCGGTCATGGCCGTGGGCCTCGGGCTCCTCTACGCCGCATCGTTTCTGCTGGAGGCCGAGGGCCTCCCGCTGGCAGCAGCCCTTGTTGCCGGAGTTCTTCTGGTGGGCGGCATGGCCATCACCACGCTCACCTCCACGCAGGTCGGGCGGGTCCGGGCCATCGATGTCGGCTTGTCTGTGGCATCGGCCGCGATGACCCTCTTTCTCGCTCGCGACATGGGCATCCCCGTCATCGTGGCGGCGTCGCTCGTGGCGGTCGTGCTCGGGGCCATGGCGCTGCCCGGGCAGCGGCTTGATGCCAATGCCGCTGGTGCGGGCTATACCGGCGCCTTCGTCGGCATGTTGTCGCCCAGCGTGACGCTTGGCACCGGGTGGGTGCTGGGTGCCGCCCTGCTGGCCGGGGTGCTCTGGTCGCTCATCGGGCCATCGGTGTGGCATGGCGTGGGTGGGCGCATGGGAGCGCTGGCCTACATCGCGGGGTCCGGCATCTACTTCGTGGCCGATATCGTGGGTGCCGAGCGTGACCACGCGCTGCTGCCGGGCCTGGATGGCATGGCGCATGCCGCAGTGGTGCCCATCGGTTGCGTGGCGGCACTTGTCACCTGGGTGCTCATCCAGCGGTTGGGCGTGCCCTTTGTGCTGGCATCGGGAGCCACATCCCTTGCTGTGTGCGGGGTCATTGCGCTCACCCTGCCAACGGGCACCGCACTGGCCGGCGCGTGGTTTGGCGGCACATTTGTTGGCGCCGCGGGGGCGAGCCGTCTGCCCAATGCGTTCTGGGTGGGTCTCGCCGGGCTGGTGTTCGGCACCCTCATGCTGCACTTCAGCGGGCCGCTGACAGGGCACGTGG
>CANJMX010000051.1 GCA_947475125.1 Actinomycetota bacterium | reverse complement strand
GCGCTCGACGGGGGCGAAGAACTCCACGGCCTCCTCAACGCTCATGTCCAGCACGTCGTGGATGGTCTTGCCCTTGTAGTACACGTCGAGGGTCTCGCGGTTGTAGCGCTTGCCCCCACACACCTCGCACGGCACGTACACGTCGGGGAGGAAGTGCATCTCGATGGTGATGGTGCCGTCGCCCTTGCACGCCTCGCAGCGCCCGCCCTTCACGTTGAACGAGAACCGGCCCGGGGCCCAGCCGCGGGCACGGGAGTCGGCGGTCATTGAGAAGAGTTGACGCACGTGATCGAACACCCCGGTGTATGTGGCCGGGTTCGATCGGGGCGTGCGGCCGATGGGCGACTGGTCGATGGCGATGACCTTGTCGAACTGCTCAAGCCCCTCAATGCGTGTGTGGCGGCCTGGGCGCAGCGGCTTGCGATTGAGCCGCCCGGCCATCGCCTTGAGGATGATCTCGTTCACCAGGGTGCTCTTGCCCGACCCTGAGACACCCGTCACACAGGTGAGCACGCCAACCGGGATTGCGGCGTCGATGTTCTTGAGGTTGTTCTCGCGGGCGCCGTCAACCGTGAGCCAACCCTGCGGCTCGCGGCGCGTGGACGGGTACGGAATTGCGCGGGCACCTGACAGGTACGCGCCGGTCACCGACTCAGGCTCTGCCTCCACGTCGGCGGCCGTGCCAGCCGCCACCACGCGCCCACCGTGCTCGCCCGCCCCGGGGCCCATGTCGATGAGGAAGTCCGACGATCGCATCATCTCCTCGTCGTGCTCCACCACCAGCACCGTGTTGCCGATGTCGCGCAGGCGCTCAAGCGTGGTGATCAGCTTTCGGTTGTCGCGCTGGTGCAGGCCGATTGAAGGCTCATCCAGGATGTAGAGCACGCCCACCAGCCCCGCGCCGATCTGCGTGGCCAGGCGGATGCGCTGGGCCTCGCCGCCGGAGAGCGTGCCCGCACCGCGCGCAAGCGTGAGGTAGCCCACGCCCACATCCACCAGAAACTTGAGGCGGGAGGAGATCTCGGTGACCGCCCGCTCTGCGATGAAGGCCTCGGTGGCACTCAGTTCCAGCGACTGAAGAAACGCAAGTGCGCCCTCGATGGAATACTCGGTGAGCGCGTGGATGGAGGTGCCGCCGATGGTCACGGCGAGGCTGGTGGGCTTGAGCCGCGCCCCACCGCACGAGCCGCAGGCGATGGGCGACATGTACTGCTCGATGCGGTCGCGGATGAGGTTGGACTGGCTCGATCCGTAGCGGCGGCGCATCTGGGGAATGACCCCCTCAAACCGGGCGGTGCTGGAGTACCCCCGACGGCTGCGCTTGCCCAGGTCAAAGCGCTCCGGCTTGCCAGACGGGCCATTCAGCAGTACGTCGCGGGCCTCGTCGGGAAGATCCTTCCAGGGCACGTCCATCGGGATGTCCCAATGCGCACACGCCGACCTGAGCAGCAGGTCGTAGAAATCGGTGGTGCGATCGGCCCACGGCAGAATGGCCCCGCCGGCGAGCGACTTCTCCGGGTCAATGACGAGTTCCGGATCCACCTCGGCCATAAACCCGAGGCCCGTGCACTCGTCGCAGGCTCCCTGCGGCGAGTTGAACGAGAAGATGCGCGGGGCGAGCTCGGCCAGCGATGCTCCGTGCTCGGGGCACGCGAGCTTCTCGCTGTAGGTCCAACTGCGCTCCTCGCCATCGACCTCCTGCAGCCGCACAAGGCCATCAGCAAGACGTGCGGCGGTATCGAGGCTCTCGGTAAGGCGGCGTCGCAGGTCTGCGCGCATCACCAGCCGGTCGACCACCACCTCAACCGTATGACGCTTGTTCTTCTCGAGCGGCGGCACCTCGTCAACTGCCACAACCTGGCCATCCACACACACGCGCGCAAAGCCCTCGTCGCGGATGTGGTCGATCACGTCCTTCTGCTCACCTTTGCGCTCGCGCACCACCGGCGCGAGCACCATGAACCGTGTGCCCTCGTCGAGGGTGAGCACGCGATCGGCGATCTGCTCCACGCTCTGGCCGGCGATCTTCACGCCGCACTCAGGGCAGTGCGGGATACCGATGCGGGCGTAGAGCACCCGCAGGTAGTCGTAGATCTCGGTGACCGTCGCCACGGTAGACCGCGGGTTGCGGCTGGTGGTCTTCTGGTCGATGGAGATAGCCGGGGACAGGCCCTCGATGTCATCAACGTCGGGCTTGTCCATCTGACCCAGAAACTGCCGTGCGTACGAGGAGAGGCTCTCCACGTAGCGGCGCTGCCCCTCCGCATACAGGGTGTCGAAGGCAAGGCTCGACTTCCCGCTGCCGGACAGGCCGGTGATGACGGTCAGCTGATCCCGGGGGATCTCAATGCTGACGTCCTTGAGGTTGTGCTCGCGGGCACCAACGACGCGGATGGCGCCGGCGCCATTTTTGGTTCGCGAACTCACTGCGCCCATCGTAACCCGACGCCACCCCGATGCGGCCTGCGATCATGCACCCGTGACCACCGCCCGCGAACGCGCCGCCTGGGCGCGCCATGCCGAACAGGCCATTGGCGACGCCGGGCTGCGTGCCGGAGGCGCGCGACGTGCCGTGGTTGAACTCCTGGCCAAGCAGGACTGCTGCCTGAGCGCCCAGGAGATACGCGACGCCCTGGTGGCGGCGCCCGGTGCCACCCCCGGTATGGCAAGCGTGTACCGGGCGCTCGACACCCTCACCGACCTACACCTGGTGCACAAGGTTGACCTCGGGGGGGCGGTTGCCCGATACGAACCCGCACACCCTGACGGGGACCATCACCACCATGCGGTATGCCGCGACTGCGGGGCGGTCGTTGCCATTGAGGACGACGGCGTCGAGCGGGCGCTTCACGAGATGGCCGACCGGCTTGCATTTCAGGTGGATGCACACGACATCACCCTGCACGGGCGATGTGCGGCGTGTGCTGGCCAAACGAAGACCCGCCGGGCCAGATAGCCCCCTCTGGGGCCCGACCGGCCCAGAGGAGCCGACGGTGGCTACGCGTCGATCAGGGGTGCTGGTGCACGCGCTTCGGGCAGACGCTTGAGGATCCACGTGACCACAGCCACGGTGACGACCAGCAGGGCGATCGCGATTGCCGCTGCTGCCGCGCGGGCCTCTCCCGTCTCCAGCACGTTGTGGCCCGCAGACACCAGCATCACAACGGCCGCCGACTCGAAGAACGCGTAGTAGCCGTAGCTGCGCCGGTACACCGCAAACGCCGGGATGAACAGCAGGAAGCCCAGCACATAAAAGGTCCATATGGGCAACGGGATGAGTGACACCGGGATGACGATAAGCAGTGCACCCACAGTGCCCGTGAGGCGCTGACGGCCTCGACCGGTGTCGCCCATCGTCAACGGGGGGACTATGGCGATGAGCGTGAGCGGGATCCAGTAGCCGTGTGGCAGCGAGGTGGCGATAGCGATGGCTGCGCCGCCACCCAGCAGACACAGGCCCACGATGGCGGGCAGCACCACGCCACCGGGCCGACGTGGAGGGGCGGGCGTCACCCGCGCGGCGCCCATTCGGTGGGCGAACGTGACGCCAATGATTCCGCCCGCAATGGCGAAGCAGCCGATCAGGATCGCGTTACGACCGCTGGTGGCGCTGTGCACCATCGTTGGCACGAACCCGGCGTACACGAGGGCTGCGAGGTACCCATATGGATAGCCGCAGCCGGCAACCAGGCCCACTGCCCCCATGACCATCACCCAGCCCCAGCCGTAGCCCGCAAACGCGGCCGTCGCCCCAAGCACGCCCATGAAGGGGATGACACGGATCGTGCGGGACCAGCCCGAACGCATGCTGCCGGAGAACCCTGCGATCACCCCCATCAGGGTCGCAAATGCGGCAACGGGTCCCGAGATGGTGGTCGCAACCACCATCGGGACCACAAAAGCAACGACGACGGTCAGGCTGATCAACGCGATGCGTTGCCCCAGCGGCCGTCGATGTTTCTGCGTCCGGTCTGCAGGGGGCTCGGGAGCACTCGGGACCATGAACAGCACCGTAGCGATGGCGAGCACGCCATGACACCGGCCGGTGCATCTGGCACTTGCCCCGCCAGCGATCAGCGGCTGGCCGAACCCGCCATGCTCAGTGGTGGTGCCCGTGATCGTGGTCGTGGCCGTGCTCGTGGTCGTGCCCCGGGGCGTGCCCACGCACGCGGGGTAGCCCGGGCCCGTGCTGATGTCCGTGTTCGTGGTGGGGATCGATCACCACGGG
Source organism: Actinomycetota bacterium (assembly GCA_947475125.1). GTDB lineage: Bacteria > Actinomycetota > Thermoleophilia > Miltoncostaeales > Miltoncostaeaceae > SYFI01. The sequence goes on along the minus strand of CANJMX010000051.1, from coordinate 5,439 downwards.
GCCGGTGACGTCGCTGATAATCACGCCAAACGTGTCGGCGAGTGACGCGGCCGTGAGCACTTCGCCCGGCGGCCCGCAGGCAACCACCCGCTCGGCCACGAGCAGCACCAGGTCGGCGCGAGCGGCCTCGCGCACGTCGTGTGTGGCGCTCACAATCGCCGCGCCGCGGGCACGCTCCGAATCCATAAGGGCGAGGTACTGCTCGCGGCTCGCGGCATCAAGCCCCGACGTGGGCTCATCAAGCAGAAGCAGGTCGGCATGGCGACACGCCGCCTGCGCGAGGTGCACGCGCTGGCACTGGCCGCCCGACAGGGCGCCGAGTGGCCTCTCAGCCAGGTGCTCGATACCCATCGCGGCCATGGCGTCATCTACGTAGCCCTCGTCCTCGCGCCGCAACCGACGCAGCAGCCCGCGCACCGGCCACCGCCCCATACGCACAACGTCCTTCGCCCGGATGGGCAGCAGAAACCCCTGCTCATGCGACTGGGACAGATACGCCACGCCCGTGCTGCCGCTCCCGGGTGCACCGTCCAGCACCTCCAGGCGCCCCTCCACCGTGGGGATGAGACCGGCAATGCTCTTGAGGAGGGTGCTCTTGCCCGATCCATTGGTGCCCACCACTGCAAGCCATTGCCCTGGGGCCAGAGTGAGGGTGATGCCAGACACCACGGGGTTGCCGCCGTACCCGATGGTGAGGTTGTGCGCGCTGATCGCTGTGGTGGTCATGCGTGCTCCGGATGCAGCCGGCGCGATGGCAGAAAGCCCTGCACCACCAGGGCGATAAAGAAGATGCCCACGGCCACCAGAACCACCGTGGCCCCGGCGGCCAGGTCGTAATACCACGACAGCAGAAGGCCCACGTACACGCTCACTGAGCCGATGACCGCGCTCAGGATCATCATGGCGCCCACTCTGCGCACAAGCAGCGCAGCGGTGCCAGCGGGCGCCAGCAACATGCCGAACACCAGCAGTGTGCCCACCACCCGGAACGACACCACGACCGTGAGCGCGATCATTCCAAGCAGTACGGCCTCGAGCAGTCGCACCGGATAGCCCGCAACTCTTGCCTGATCCGGATCCATGGCCATAAGCAGGAAAGGCCTGCGCAGGGTCCATGCGAGGGCCACGACCACAACGGCCACGATCGCCTGCCACAGAATGGAGCTCCAGCTCACACCAAGCACCTCACCGAACAGGATCTCGGTGAGGCTCCCTGCGAATTCGGATGATCTGGACACGATCACCACCCCCAGGGCGAGCATGCCCACAAACAGGAGGCCGATGGCCACGTCGCTGCTCAGCCGCGTGCGCCGCTGCACCGCAGCCACGCCGCCGATCATCACCGCGGCACCCACCAGCGCACCGACGAATGACGGAATGCCGATGAGCAGCGCGGCCGCGATACCCGGAAGCACTCCGTGCGCCAGCGCATCGCCCAAAAAGGCCATCCCGCGAAGCACCATGAGCGTGCCCACCACCCCGGTGGCGATGGCCACCAGGATGCCGGCCAGCAGGGCCCGCTGCATGAAGGCGTTCTGCACGAATGGATCGGTGAGAACGCCCACCCTTGCTACCTGCCGCCCGTGTTGGCCAGAGCCGACGCGATGCGGCGGGAGATGTCCTCGATGTAGGTCACGTACGAACCATCGGCTGGCAGCGCCTCGGTGGCGAGCTCCACGACCGTGGCGCCAGTGGAATCTGCGATGGCGCTGGCCACCTGGGGCGAGGTTCCCTGCTCGGTGAAGACCACCCGCACCCCGGCCGCCTTCATCGCCGCCTCGAGGGCGGCGAGGTGTGCGGCCGAAAGCTGCCCCTGCGACGAGAGCGACGGAGTGATGGCACCGACAACGCGGTAGTTGTACCGACGGGCGAGATAGCCGAGTGATTCGTGCCCGGTGACGATTCCGCGAGCACTCGTCGGCACCGCGTCCAGTTTCGTTCGCGCCCGTTCATCGAGCGATGTGAGCCGTGCCGCGGTGGCCGCAGAAGGGGTGGCGATATCCGTACCGGTTGCCGACCTCACGGCCGCGGGCAGCGCCTCGACCACGGATCGCATCTGCGTGGGGTCGGTCCAGAAGTGGGGGTCCTTCGCACCGGTCGCCTGATCGGCGTCAGTCGGGTCAGCACCCTCTCCCGCCTTCACCGTGCGCACGTCCACGTGATCTGTGGCGGTGAACACCGGCACCCCGCCCTCGCGCGCCTGCGCAATGGCCCTCGTAAGCCCACTTTCGAGGCCAAGACCGTTCTGCACGATGAGGTCCGCACCCTCGAGTCGGGCAACGTCCTTCGCTGACGGGCGCCACTCATGCGGGTCGGCCCCATTGGGCATGATGACCTCAACCGTCGCCGCATCGCCCACGGCGTCCTTCACCACCGCGCCCAGAACGGGGGTGGTCACGGCGATCACCGCACCACCACTCCCCTCCTCCGGGCCGCCAGACCCGCAGCCCGCCACGGTCAACATGAGTGCCGCGATGGCTGCCGCCAGCATCGCCGCGCGGGCACCACCTGGGGTTCGTCTGTTCGTCGATACGGCCATGGGCTGAGCATATACTTATTGATAATGGTTCTCACTACTGTTGTCACTCGCCCTGCCGGGGGACCCACTTCCTAAGGATCTCCTCGCGCCTGCGTCGGCGGTCAGCTTCCTCGCTCCATTCCGGTTGCTGCTGCGCCGACGGCGACGCTGGCACGCTGCCCCAGAAGGCTCCGGCGCCCGGAAGCCCGAGGATGGCGGCGAAGATTTCGTCGTCGTCAAGGGCCGGTGCGACGGGAGTGCGCTCAGGGGGATCGTCGGACTCGTGGTGATCGTGGTCAGCCATCACCCGTCCCCAAGGGCCTGGCGCAGATCGGCCAGACGATCACGCATATCTGCGGCCTGCTCAAATCGCAGGTCCTCCGCAGCCTCCATCATCTCCTGCTCCACCTGCACCATCACACGACGGATCTCGGCCGGCGTGGCGCCCTCGGGCACCGCCTTCTCCTTGCGCCTGCGCTTGCGATCGCCCCCGCTGCTCAGGCCCAGGAACTCCACGATGTCGGAGACCCCCTTGATGATGGTGGCCGGGGTGATGCCGTGCTCCGTGTTGTGCGCGCGCTGGATCTCACGGCGTCGGGCGGTCTCGCCGATCGCCACGCGCATCGACTCCGTCTCGCGGTCGGCGTACATGATCACCCTGCCGTTGACGTTTCGTGCGGCACGACCGATGGTCTGGATGAGCGCCGTCTGCCCGCGGAGGAAGCCTTCCTTGTCGGCGTCGAGGATGGCCACCAGCGTGACCTCGGGCAGGTCGAGCCCCTCGCGCAGCAGGTTGACCCCCACGAGCGCGTCGAACTCGCCGAGGCGGAGATCGCGCACCACCCGGATGCGCTCAATGGCGTCGATGTCGCTGTGCAGGTACCTGGCGCGGATGCCAGCATCTGTGAGGTAGTCGGTGAGGTCCTCCGCCATGCGCTTGGTGAGCGTGGTGACGATGACGCGCTCGTCGGCCTCCACCCGCTTTCTGATCTCCATCATCAGATCGTCCACCTGGTTCTCGGTGGGCCGTACCTCGACCTCGGGATCCACGAGCCCGGTGGGACGGATGATCTGCTCCACAATGCGCGACGAGTTCTCCTGCTCGAACTTGCCGGGGGTCGCCGACACGAACACGATCTGCCCGACGCGGTCGAGGAACTCCTCGAGGCGGAGGGGCCGGTTGTCGGCCGCCGACGGAAGCCGGAACCCATGCTCGATCAGGTTCATCTTTCGCGACCTGTCCCCCTCGTACATCCCCCGCAGCTGGGGCACCGTGTTGTGCGACTCATCGATGAAGGTGAGGAAGTCCCGCGGGAAGAAGTCGAGCAACGCGTGGGGCGCCTCCCCGGGCTTTCTGCCGTCGAGGATGCGTGAGTAGTTCTCGACCCCTGAGCAGAAGCCCATCTCGCGGAGCATCTCCATGTCGTACTGGGTGCGCTGGCGCAGGCGGTGGCTCTCCACCAGTTTGCCCTGGGCGTCGAAGAGGGCGCAGCGCTCCTCGAGTTCGCTGCGTATCTCGCCAAGCGAGCGCTCAATCACGTCGGTGGGCGTGACGTAATGCGTGGCCGGGTAGATGGCCGCGTATTCAAGATCGCCGAATACCTCGCCGGTAATCGGGTGGAAGTGCGTGATCTTCTCGATCTCGTCGCCGAACATCGACACCCGGTAGGCGGTCTCGGCGTTGACCGGCTGAATCTCAAACACATCGCCGCGGGCCCTGAACCGGCCGCGCTCGAGCACCATGTCGTTGCGCTCGTACTGCACCTCGATAAGACGCTTGAAGAGGTCATCCCGAGGCATCTGCGCGCCGCGCTCCAGCAGCACCAGACGCTCGCGGTACCGATCGGGCGACCCCATGCCGTAGATGCACGACACCGACGCCACAATCACCACGTCGCGCCTGGCCAGCAGCGCCGCCGTGGCCGCGTGCCGCAGACGGTCGATTTCGTCGTTGATCGAGGCGTCCTTCTCGATGTACGTATCGCTCGACGCGATGTACGCCTCTGGCTGGTAGTAGTCGTAGTACGAGACGAAGTACTCCACCGCCGCCCCCGGCAGGTACTCGCGGAACTCGTTGCACAACTGCGCTGCGAGGGTCTTGTTGTGCGCGATCACCAAGGCGGGACGGCCGGAGTTGGCGATGAGGTTGGCCATCGTGAAGGTCTTGCCGGATCCGGTAACCCCGAGCAGCGACTGATACCGCTCACCGGCCGCGAGTCCCTCCTCGATCGCCGCAATGGCGTGAGGCTGGTCCCCGGCGGGCAGATGGGCATCGGAGATGGTGTACGAGGTGTTGGCCACGCAACGATGGTAACCCGGTGCCCCGCCTGTACCCATGGCGAAAGGCACGTCTCGCATATTGGTGACTGGGCCGATGGATCAACTCGTCCCACCCCATAGGTTCCATCCATCGCCGCGTGAGGGCAGGGCGGCAGCGATGGACCCCGTGCCATGGGGATGCACGGTGGCATGGCCCCGCGGCCGGGACGCGGGGCCTCGGCCGGGCGGTTGCGCATGCGCCGCCCGGCCGCTCCATCCCCGAGTACCCTCGACACGACGCACCACAACCCGGGAAGCCCGATGCCACGCGCCCTTATTCACACCATGCTGCGAGTTCTTGACGAGCAGCGGTCGCTCGCCTTCTACGAAGCCCTGGGGTTTTCGGAGACAGGTCGTTCGCGTGTGGGTGGCGACACCGCCACCATCATCTTCATGGCCCTGCCCGGCGATGGGGACCGGCTTGAGCTCACGCTGAACGACGGGCGCACCGAGCCATATGAATTGGGTGAGGCGTACGGCCATATCGCCCTCTCGGTTGACGATATTGACGCCGAACTGGCGCAGCTGGCCGCCAAGGGCATTTCGCCCGAGCGGCCGCCGTATGCGTCGCGCCCCGGGGGGTCGGTCATCTGCTTCATCGC
>CANJMX010000050.1 GCA_947475125.1 Actinomycetota bacterium | reverse complement strand
GCTCGTGTCGCCATGCAATACCAGGGCGTGCCGTACGTGTGGGGCGGCGCGTCACCGTCGGGCTTCGACTGCTCCGGCCTTGCCAGCTACGCCTATGCCCAGATCGGCAAGAGCGTGCCGCACTACACGTATGCCATCTGGTCGGCATTCCCACAGGTGCCGCCTGGCGAATACATGCCGGGCGATCTGGTCATGCTCCACGGGCTTTCCCACATGGGTATGTACATCGGCAACGGCATGATGATCCACGCCCCGCACACGGGCGACGTGGTGCGCGTGGTGCCTATGTCAAGCCGCGGCGACCTGGTCGGGGTCGTGCGCCCCTAGCCGCTCCGCCGCCCCCGCGGCTTGCGTAGAGTTACCCCGTGTTTCCAACCCTTGGCTCCATCGGGCCATTCACGTTCTACTCGTTCGGCCTCATGGCTGCCATCGCAGTGGTGCTTGCCGGCGTATTCCTTGCGATTGACCTGCGCCAGCGTGGCCTCGATCCGTCCAACGCGCTCGAGATCGTGGTGGGCGCGGCAATCGGCGGGTTTCTGGGCGCACGCATCTACTACCTCGTCGAGCACTGGGGGGAGCCCGGAGAGGGTCTGTTCACAGGCTCGGGGCTGGTCTGGTACGGCGGCGTTGCCGGCGGTGTGATCGGCGTCATCCTCATTGCCACCTGGAAGCGCATCCCACTCGGGGTGATGGCCAATGCAGTGGCGGCCCCACTGGCTCTGGCATACGCGATCGGGCGTATCGGGTGCCAGCTCGCAGGCGACGGCGACTACGGCAGTGCGACCAGCCTGCCCTGGGGAATGTCATACCCCGACGGCACCGTGCCCACCACCGAGATCGTCCACCCCACCCCCGTCTACGAGAGCATCGCCATGCTGGCGGTCTTCTGGGTGCTGTGGCGCTTTCGCGGGCGCCTCACGGCCGGATGGTCGCTGTTCGGGCTCTACCTCGTGCTCGCCGGTGTCGAACGGCTTCTGGTGGAGTTCGTGCGTGCCACCCCTGTGACATTCGCCGGAATGACCACTGCGCAAGTCATCTCAGTGGTGCTCATTCTTATCGGCATCCCGCTGGTGTGGCGCGGAATCCGGGGCGGATCGGCCGAGGGCGACCCGCCGCTCGCGCAGGCCTAGGCCGCGGGGGCACCGCCGCCCGGCACCCACAGCACGTCCGGGCGACCCACTGCGTGGTTCGAACCACGGGCGAGGATGAAGAACAGGTCGGAAAGCCGGTTGAGGTAGGCGATGACGTTGGCGCCGATCTCCTCGTGGTCGGCCAGCATCACTACGGCGCGCTCGGCGCGGCGGCATACCGTTCGTGCCACATGCAGGTGCGCGGCCGCGGCAGTGCCCCCCGGAAGCACGAAGCTGTCAAGTGGCCCCAGCGTGTCGTTGACCTCGTCGCACCATGTCTCAAGGCCGGTCACACGCTCCGCGGCGATGCGCAGGTGACTCCCCTCGGCGGTCATGGGCACCGCAAGATCGGCGCCGAGGTCGAACAGATCGTTCTGCACCTCACCCAGGCGTTTGTCCCAGCCCTCGGGAAGCTCCTGCAGGCGCACCACACCGAGCACTGCGTTCAGTTCGTCCACCTCGCCGTAGGCGTTCACACGCAGGTTGTCCTTGCGCACAAGGCTCATGTCCCCAAGGCGCGTGTCGCCCTGATCGCCGGTGCGGGTGTAGATGCGTGTGAGATGAACTGCCATAACCGCGTGGACACTAGACCGCGGGTCGGTCGGACTTCGTTGACTACGGGGCGCCGGGGCTGGCGGCATTCCAGGCGCGGGCGAACCGCTCGGTTGCCGCGGCATCGCCCAAGCGCCCCATCAGCCGCTCCTCACGAATGGCAATGAGCAGTTCGGCCACCCACGGGCCGGGACGGCGCTCGAGCAACTCGGCCAACTGCGCACCATCGATGGGCGACCGGATGGGCTCCATCTCCTCGATACGGGCGTGGGCCGTGAGGATGTCGCGTGCCAGCGTCAGGTGCCGGATGATCTGAATGGGAGTGGTACGCGGTCCGTCAGTAGCCAACCGGTCGGCCGCTGACAGCACGATGGCCTCGATGGGATCCGGTGCCACGCGCCGCAGATACCGGTCGTACTGCACGAGTGACAGCGGCTGGCGGTGCACCAGAAATCCGAGCGCCAGATGCTGGCGTACGCCGTGCACCACGAACTCCCGCAGGCGGTTTGATGTACGCAGCCGGCGCATGAGCGCGTCGGCCATATCGGCTCCCACACGGTCATGCCACACGAAGGTGACCCGCCCCTCGGGGGTGACGTCCCGGGTCTGTGCCTTGGCCATGTCGTGCAGAAGGGCGGTGATGCGCAATGCGTCGCCACGCGTAACGCCGTCGGCGAGGGGAGTGCCCAGAGCGGCCGCCACCAAGGGTGCATTCCCGCGGAACACCTCTGCTGGATCGCGCTGGATCTGGGCCACGTTGCCCAGCACCTCGTACGTGTGTCCCAGCACGTCCAGGTGGTGGTAGGTGCTCTGCTCCACTCCCCGGCAGTCGCCGAGTTCCGGGACGAGGGCGGTGAGCCCCCCGACGTCATCAAGTGCGGCAATCGCGGCCACTGGGTCGTCGGCACGGATGATGCGCGAGAACTCCTCCATCACGCGCTCCCCGGGTGCGTTCAGCAGCCCCCCGGCGGCGGCATGAGCGGCGGCGCGGGCACGTGGGTCCACCGTGAAGCCGAGCGAATCGGACAGACGCGCGAGCCGGATGACGCGCACCGGGTCGTCGGTGAGCGCCGCGGGCCCCACAAGCGCGAGGCGCTTTTCGCTCAGGTCATCAATGCCCCCGTGATGATCGACGATCGCGGGGTCGCCGGACACGGCGAGCGCAAGGGCATTCACCGTGAAGTCCCGCCTGCGGAGGTCCTCGGCGAGCGTCTCCCCAAGCATCGGCATGATGTCCACCTGCCACGGCAGAGTGCCACCCGTGAGCCTCCATGCCCCGAAGTCCCGCGACAACTCAAATCGGCTTGCCCCATGGGCCCGGGAGAGGGCCTTGGCGGCGGCGGCGGGGTCTCCTCGGGTGATGAGATCCACATCGGCCACCGGGCGGCCCAGGAGGGCGTCGCGTACGCAGCCGCCCACAATCCACGCGGGCTCCGGAAGCGACGCGAGAGAATCGCGCAGGGCGAGGGCGGCCGGGGGTGCTGTGCTCACCCGATGTGAACCCGCGCCACACGCGGGCTCACGGCGCATGTGACCTCGTACGAGATGGTGCCCCGCAGTCGGGCGATTTCATCGGCGGTGATCCGCTCACGCCCCTGCGAACCAATGATCACCACCTCCTCCCCGCCGCGCTCGGCTGCCTCTGGGCCCAGATCCACCGTGATGAGGTCCATCGAGACGGTGCCGATCACCGGAACGCGCCGACCGCCCACAAGGACCTCGCCACAGTTCGACAGATCACGGGCAAAGCCATCGGCGTACCCGACAGGAATGGTTCCCACCCAGGTGCCGCGTGCTGCGCGCCATGTGCGCCCATAGCCCACGCTCTCGCGCGAGCTGAAGTGCTTCACCAGCGACAAACGCGATCGCCAGGTCATGGCCGGGATGAGATCGTCGGTCACCGGATCGCCGCCAAATGGCGAACAGCCATAGAGGGCGATGCCGCAGCGCACCATGTCGAAGCAGGCATCGGGGTCGCGCAGGGTGCCTGCGCTGTTGGCTGCGTGCACGGTGATGCCCGGAAAGCGCTCGCGGAACGTGGGCGCAAGCGCCCGGAACCGCACCAACTGCTCGCGCATGAACCCCGCCTCGGGCCCGTCCGTCACATCCGCCGTGGCGAAGTGAGTCATCAGGCCCACCACCCGGGCCCCCGCCGCCTTCGCAGCGTCGGCGAGCGCGAGCGCCTGGTCAACGGGTACGCCGAGGCGACCCATTCCGGTGTCCACCTCCACGTGCACACGTACATCGGCGCCCGGGGCTCCAGCGGCCATCAGACGCTCGAGCGCCTGGTGATCGCTGATGGCCACCTCGCATCGCTGCCCAAGCGCCCGAAGCCCCGCCGGCCCGGTGAGCGGGCTCATGATGAGGATCGTGACCTCATCGAGTCCGGCAAGGCGCAACTCCTCGGCCTCCTCCACGCTCGCAACGGCCAGTGCCATGGCACCACCGGCGAGCGCCGCCCGGGCGCACTCAATCGCCCCGTGCCCGTAGGCATCAGCCTTCACCACGGCCATCAGGCCCGCCTGGCCGGCCGCACGGTCGAGCGTCACGGCGTTGTGCCGCACGGCGTCAAGGTCGATGTATGCGCTGGAGCGGGCGTCGCTCATATGGCGTGCGCCTCCGGAAGGGATTCGATGATGTCGCTGGCGATGGTGCCATCCCCGCGCCCGGCCAGAAGCCCAGCCCGGGCGTGCAGCACCGCTCCTGCAGCGGCGGCGTCACGGGCAGTCATCCCGCGTGCGAGAAGTGCGGTGATGATGCCGGTGAGCACATCGCCCGAGCCCGCGGTGGCCAGTGCCGATGTACCGCCCTCCACCACGATCGGCACCTCGCCCGGCGCTGCGATGATGGTGCCAGGGCCCTTCAGCAGCGCAACCTGTCCCGACCGCTCGGCCAATGCGGCGGCGGCAGCAAGGCGCCCGGCCTCCACCTCGGCGCGTCCGGTGCCCAGCAGGCGCGCTGCCTCACCGGCGTGCGGCGTAATGACAGTGGCGGCTGGCCGGTTGCGCAGCGCGGCGAGATCGTCTCCGAGATGCCACAGGGCATCGGCGTCGATGACCATCGGGCGGTCCACATCGTCCACCAGCGACCGCACCAACTCCGTGGTGCGGTCATCGCGCCCAAGCCCGGGACCGAGGCCCACCGCTGCCACCCGGGCGAGCTGACGATCGATCTCGGCGCGCGCATCGGCCCCGAGCCCGTGGTCATCTGAACCGGCGGGCATCACCATCACCTCGGGTGTCCACGCCGACACCTCCGCACGCACCGACGGCGGGACACAGGCAATCACGACCCCGGCTCCGGCGCGCAACGCGGCGCGCGTGGCCAGCCGGGCGGCTCCACTGAGCCCCGGCGCGCCCGCCACGATGAGCACACCGCCCGCGGTGTACTTGTCGTCCCCGGCAGCGCGCCGCGGGATTGCCCGCACCGCGTCGTCTCCGGCAAGCCACGCAGCCTCACCGCAGCGGATGTCGCGTGGCACACCGATGTCCACCACCGTCACGCGCCCGGCATGAGTACGCCCAGGGGCCACGCGCAGCCCCGGCATGTCACCACCAAAGGTGATCGTGAGGTCGGCACACAGCGCCGCGCCCTGCACGGCGCCGGTATCTGCATCCACCCCGGTGGGGATATCCAGCGCGATAACCGGGACACCTGATGCCACCACGGCATCAACGGCCTGGCCAATTGCACCGTGCGGTGCGCCGGCAGTGCCCGTGCCGAGCAATGCATCAATGACGATGGCATCGCCCGCGGCGATGGCATCGGGATCGGCCTCGATGACGGCCAGGCCCGCCGCCTCAGCACGCTCGGTCATGGCGAGGGCATCGGGCGTACCCGGACGCCGGCCGGCGGGGAGCGCCACACGGACATCCCATCCCGACTCGGCGAGATACCGCGCAACCACCATGCCATCACCGCCGTTGTTTCCGGGGCCGGCGAGCACGAGCGCCCGCGAGCCGGCGGGGTACGACGCGAGGATCTCCCGGGCGGCCAGAAATCCCGCACGCTCCATAAGCGCCTCACCGGGGATCCCACCGGCAATCGCGCGCGCGTCAGCCTCGCGTAACGCGGCGGAATTGAAGAGCGGACGTGCACCGGGAAGCGGCACGGGTCCGTGGGCGCGGGCGATCGGCACGCCACGCATCCTATTGACCCGGCGCTACGCCCCGCGCAGCACGGCCACCGCGGCGGCCATCCCACGCGAGTGCGTCAACGACAGCAGCACCTCGACCACGCCCAGATCCGACGCACGGCGCAGGCAGCGCCCCGTGAGGATCGCCGTCGGGGCGCCCCTCCCCCGGACCACCTCGACCTCATGCCACCTGGTCATTCCGATGCCGAGCGCCTTGCCCACGGCCTCCTTGGCCGCGAACCGTGCGGCGAAGTGCTGCGGCGGAAACTTGCGCGACATGCAGTAGGCGCGCTCGGCATCGGTAAAGCAGCGTTCGGCGAATCTGGGCTGCCGCTCGAGCAGGGCGGCAACGCGATCGATCTCGATCAGATCAATTCCCACGCCCACGACATCGCTCACCTGCGCCTCACTCCACCGTGACGGTCTTGGCCAGGTTGCGTGGCTGGTCCACATTCAGCCCTCGCGCACGGGCCACCGCGTAGGCAAACAACTGCAGCGGGATGACGGCCAGTACCGACGACAACAGCGGCGGAGTGCGCGGAACAAACATCACGTCATCGGCGTGCTGGCTGATCTCATCATTGCCCTCGGTGGCCACGGCAATGACCTGAGCCCCGCGGGCGCGCACCTCCTCGATGTTCGACACAACCTTGTCGAACACGTGCCCGTCGGTGGCCACCACGACGACGGGCGACCCCTCCTCCAGCAGCGCAATAGGGCCGTGCTTCATCTCGCCAGCGGGGTAGGCCTCGGTGGGCACGTACGAGATCTCCTTCAACTTCAATGCACCCTCGTACGACACCGGCATGCCCACGTGGCGGCCGAGATACAGGAAGAACGGACGGTCCGCGTACTTCTCGCCCACTTCCATGGCATGCGCGGACGCCGGCGAGTTGAGGTATTCCGATACGAGGCCCGGAAGCCGGCGCAGATCCTCACCGAGATCGGCGGCACCCGATGCCGTGAGCGTGTGGCGCACCTGACCAAGTTTCAGCGCCAGCAGTGCGAGGGCCATGACCTGGGCGAGATGGGTCTTGGTGGCGGCCACGCCGATCTCCAGCCCGGCCCGCGTATACAGCACCCCATCGGCATCGCGCACGGCCTGGGAACCCATGATGTTGGTGAGTGCCACGACGTGGGCACCGCGTTCACGCGCCACGCGCATGGCGGCGAGGGTGTCGGCGGTCTCGCCGCTCTGGGTGATGCCGATCACCAGATCACCGGGACCCGCCAGGCAGGTGCGGTAGCGGTACTCACTCGCCACCTCCACATGCACGGGAATGTGCGCCCAGTCCTCAATGAGGTACCGGCCCACGAGCCCGGCATGGAATGAGGTGCCGCACGCCACGATGTGAATGCGCTCCACGCGGGCCAGCGTCGCGTCATCCAGACCCAGTCCGTCGAGTGTGACGGTGCCGTCACGCGCCAGTCGATCGCCGATTGTGTCGCTCAGGGCGTCGGCCTGCTCGTGGATCTCCTTGAGCATGAAGGTATCGAAGCCACCCTTCTCGGCAGCGTCGGCGTCCCAGTCCACAACTGCCGACTCCCGGGCGATCACCTGATCGCCGTCGTAGATGACGACCGAGTCGGCCTCCACCACCACGATCTCGCCCGACTCCACCATCAGCGTGTCGCGGGTCTCCGGCAGGAACGCGGGGATCGCCGATGCGATGAACCGCTCACCATCCCCCACACCAAGCACCATGGGGCACTCACGACGGGCAGCAACAAGGCGATGCGGCTCATCGGCACTTGCCGCGACGAATGCGAAGTGGCCCTCGATCTCCCCGATCACCGTGCGCACCGCCGCCACCAGATCACCCTCATAGCGACGGGCAATCAGATGCGGGATGACCTCGGCGTCGGTCTCGCTGGAGAACACCACGCCGTCATCCTGCAATGCGCTGCGCAGGCGCGCGTAGTTCTCGACGATGCCGTTCATCACCACACTGATGCGGCCGCTCGAATCGGTGTGCGGGTGGGCATTGGCCTCGGTCACCCGGCCGTGTGTGGCCCAGCGCGTGTGCCCCATCCCCGTGGTGGCGGTGGACGTGGTCTGCCCCGCCGCCTTGCGCAGCTCGGCGAGATTGCCCACCGCGCGAATTGTGCGGAAGCCGCCATCCTCGAGGAGGACGATGCCTGCCGAGTCGTACCCGCGGTACTCCAGGCGCTCAAGACCCTCGAGGATCAGCTCCTCGCAGGGGCGCGATCCGACGTATCCGATGATGCCGCACATGTCAGTGCCCCCCCTCGATCAGGCCAAGCGCACGCCCCGCAGCGTCCGCGATCTCGTCGGCGATCCTGTCGCACTGCTCGGACGTCGGTGCCTCCACCATTACGCGCACGAGGGGCTCGGTACCCGACGCCCGAAGCACGATGCGCCCGTCGTCCCCCAGGTCGGCCTCATGCGCGTGCACCAGATCCCAGACCCCGGTGGCATCGGCCAGATCGCCCTTGCGGTCAACACGGATGCTCACGAGGCGCTGTGGCATGCGCTGCATCACCGATGCTGCCTGGGCGAGAGTGAGGTCGCGATCCGCCAGCGCCGAGAGCAGCAGGATGGCGGCACCCAGACCGTCACCGGTTGGTCCGCTGGGCAGGTGGATGAGATGCCCGCTCTGCTCACCACCCAGCACCAGATCATTCGCGCGCATGTCCTCCAGCACGTAGCGGTCGCCCACGTCGGTCCAGCGCACTTCGATACCGCTGTCGGCCATCGCGCGGCGGAACCCGAGATTGGTCATGGTGGTCGTGACCACCGCGGGCCCCGGCAACTCGCCGCGCCCCTGCAACCAAATGGCAAGAGTGGCAAGAATCTGGTCGCCATCCACCACCGCGCCAGCGGCGTCGACAGCCAGCATGCGGTCGCCGTCGCCATCGAAGGCGATCCCAAGTGATGCGTCGTGCCCAGTCACCGCCGCCTGCAGGGCCGAGAGGTCAGTTGACCCGCAGCCCACGTTGATGTTGACCCCATCAGGATCGGCGCCGATCACCCGAACGTCTGCGCCAAGGTCGGTGAGCACGGCCTCTGCCGTCGTCACCGTGGCGCCGTTGGCGCAGTCGATGACCACACGCACGCCATCGAACCGGGTACCGGTGCGGGCCACTATTCGATCGCGATACGTCGCCGCCGCGTCCAGCCAGTGCCGGATTTCACCGATGTCACCAGCCGTGGGCCGGTTGCCACCGGCCTCGTCGATGAGCTGCTCAAGCGCCGCCTCGGCCGCATCGGGCAGTTTGAAACCGTCCGGCCCGAACAACTTGATGCCGTTATCGGGGAACGGGTTGTGCGAGGCGCTGATGACAACACCGGCCCCGAACCCGGGATCGGCCGCCACGAGCTCCGCCACGGAGGGCGTGGGCAGCACCCCGCCCAGCACGACATCGGCACCGGCCGAGGCAATACCCGCTGCGAGTGCCGCCTCGAGCATTGGGCCACTCCGGCGTGTATCGCGCCCCACCAGTACCGCTCCGGAACCAGCGATCGACAGGCCAAGGGCCCGCCCGATCGCCAGTGCAAGTTCCGGCGTGAGGTCGGCATTCGCGACCCCCCTGACGCCGTCCGTCCCGAAGAGCCTCCGGGTCGGGCGCGCCTTCCCGCTCAGCGCTTCGAGAACTGGGGACGCTTACGGGCGCCCTTGAGGCCAGCCTTCTTGCGCTCCTTCTCGCGAGCGTCACGCGTGAGGAAGCCCTCGCGCTTGAGCTCGGGGCGAAGGTTCTCATCCATCTCGACCAGGGCGCGGGCCACGGCGTGACGCAGCGCGCCGGCCTGACCCGAGATGCCGCCGCCATCGAGGCGAGCCTTCACCGAGAACTGGCCCTCGACGCCTGCGGCGACGAGCGGCGACTTGGCGGCCGTCACGAGC
>CANJMX010000049.1 GCA_947475125.1 Actinomycetota bacterium | reverse complement strand
TTCCACGTGCCTCATGCACCTGCTCCCCCGCCTGCATGATGGTGCGGTGCACGTGCTTGTGGTGGACCACGGCCTGCGCGCGGCGGCATCTGACGAGGCTGATGGGGTCGTTGCGGCCGCAGAGGGGCTCGGCCTCACCGTTCATCGCGTCGCGCTCGGTCTGGACGCCGGACCTGCCGCAATGGAGCGTGCCCGTGATGCGCGTCTGGCCGTCGCGGAGGAGATCAGGCGTCGCGAGGGGCTCGATCTCGTGGCGACGGGTCACACACGGACGGACCACGCCGAGACGATCATCTTCCGTATCGCCCGCGGTACCGGCCGTACGGGGGCGCTGGGCATCGCCCCGCGCAGAGATGCGCTCATCCGCCCGCTGCTCACGCTGTCCCGGCACGAAACCCGCGAGTGGTGCGAATTGGCAGGCGTGAGTTTCACGGACGACCCAACAAATGAGGATCTGGCGACCGCACGGGCTCGCGTACGTCATGGGGCGATGCCCGCGCTCAGTCGCGTGCACCCAGCGGCCGAGGCGCATCTGGCCCGGCTCGCCGACCTTCTGCGCGACGAGTCCGAGGTGATCGACGCCGCTGCTGCTGCCGCATGGGATCGCTGCGCCCGCGACGGCGGCCTGCGCGCTCGCGATCTGGCCGCCGAGCCCGCTGCGCTGGCGCGCCTCCTGGTGCGCAGGCTTATCGCCGAGTCGGGGCTGCCATCAGACGCGCTCGGGTCGGGGCCGGTGGAGCGCGTGCGCGCCCGTGCCGCCCGTGGCCGCGGGCGCGATGAAATTCCCGGCGGGGTCGCGGTGATTGAGCGCGGAGTGCTTGTGGTGTCACCGCGCGTGACGGATGCCGGTGGCATCGGGGCCGCCGCATGAGCGCACAGGTACCGGGCGAGGTCATCCTCACGCGCGAGCAGATCCAGGGCCGCGTGGCGGAGATGGCGGCCGAGGTGTCGGTCGACTACGCCGGCCGTGACCCGCTGATCATCGGCATTCTCAAGGGCGCAGTGTTCTTCACCGCCGATCTGGTGCGCGAGATGTCCATCCCCTGCGAGTTCGACTTCATGGCGGTGTCGTCGTACGGGTCGGCCACGCACTCGTCGGGTGTGGTGCGCATCACGAAGGACCTCGATACCGCGATTGAGGGCCGGCACGTGCTGGTGGTCGAAGACGTCATCGACTCGGGTCGCACGCTCCGCTATCTCATGCGCAACCTCGCATCTCGCGAGCCGGCATCACTCGAGGTGTGCGCCCTGCTTGCCAAGCCCGCAGCCGATCGCCTGGACCTGCGCACGCGCTACGTGGGCTTCAGGTTGCCCGACGTATTTGTGGTGGGTTACGGGCTGGACGTGGATGAGCGCCACCGCGAGCTTCCGTATATCGCCGCGCTGGGCGACGCAACTGGTGCGTAGCGACCGTCGGATTCCCGCGTTCGCCGGTCGCTGCTACCCTCGTCGTCTGTCACCGAGTGGGAGTTAATCGCTGAGCCGGTTCTTCAAGAGCGCCGCATTTCCTATTCTGATCGTCGTGCTCCTCGCCTTCGTGGCGCAGAAGCTGGTGACCTCGAGTTCGCCGGCGACTGATACGCCCACGTTCACGGGCTTTCAGCAGGACCTCGCCACCGGCAAGGTCTCGCGAGTCACCATGCAGACGAAGGATCAGAACCTCGAGGTCACGCTGAAGGACGGCAAGACCTACGTGACCGGCTATCCCGATAACTACGGGGCGCAGGTGACTGAGTCGGTGGACACCGCCAAGGTGCCATTCGTGGTGGAGGGCCGGGGCGGATCGGCATGGTGGGGATTGCTCCTCACGCTTGCGCCGTTTGTGCTGTTCTTCGTGTTCTGGATCTTCCTCATGAACCGGATGCAGGGCGGCGGCTCGAAGGTGATGAGTTTCGGCAAGAGCCGCGCCAAGCGAATGTCGCCGGACCAGCCCAAGATCACCTTCCGCGACGTCGCCGGTGCAGACGAGGCCGTGGAGGAGCTCGAGGAGATCAAGGAGTTCCTCGAGGCCCCCAAGCGGTTCCTGGCGCTGGGTGCACGCATTCCCAAGGGTGTGCTGCTCTACGGGCCCCCGGGCACGGGCAAGACGCTCCTGGCCCGTGCGGTCGCAGGTGAGGCCGGTGTGCCGTTCTTCTCGATCTCGGGCTCGGACTTCGTGGAGATGTTCGTGGGCGTCGGCGCAAGCCGCGTGCGTGACCTCTTTGAGCAGGCGAAGCAGAACTCCCCGTGCATCATCTTCATGGATGAGATCGACGCCGTTGGCCGTCACCGCGGTGCGGGCATGGGCGGCGGGCACGACGAGCGCGAGCAGACCCTCAACCAGTTGCTGGTGGAGATGGACGGGTTTGAGTCGAAGGACAACATCATCCTCATCGCCGCCACCAACCGTCCGGACATCCTCGACCCGGCCCTCCTCCGTCCAGGCCGCTTCGATCGCCAGATCATGGTGGACCGCCCCGACCGTGCCGGTCGCGCCGAGATCCTGCGCGTGCACACCCGCGGCAAGCCCATCTCGAAGGACATCGACCTCGACACGCTGGCCGGACAAACTCCGGGGTTCACCGGCGCCGACCTGGCCACCCTTGTCAACGAGGCCGCGCTGCTGGCCGCGCGCAAGGACAAGAAGATCATCGACGAGCTGGAGCTGGAGGAGGGCATCCTCCGGGTTATCGCCGGCCCCGAGAAGAAGAGCCGTCTGCTCTCCGACAAGGAGCGTGTGGTCACCGCGTACCACGAGATGGGCCACGCAATCGTTGGCCACTTCCTGCCGAACGCCGACCCCGTGCACAAGATCTCCATCGTCAGTCGCGGGCAGGCTCTGGGCTACACCATCTCGATGCCCGCCGAGGACAAGTTCCTCATCACGAAGGCCCAGCTTGAGGACACCATGGCCATGACTCTGGGTGGCCGTGCCGCCGAGGAGCTGGTGTTCACCGAGATCACCACAGGCGCGGCAAACGATCTGGAGAAGGTCACTGCCACGGCCAAGCAGATGACCATGCGCTTCGGCATGAGCGAGAAGCTCGGGCCGCGGGTGCTGGGCCATGCGCACGGCGCGCCGTTCCTTGGCCGCGACATGCACTCCGAGCCCGATTACTCCGACGAGATCGCCCGCCAGATCGACTTGGAGATCCGTCGCATCATCGAGGAGGCCTACCAGCGCGCGAAGGACATCCTGTCTGAGCACCGCGCGGACCTCGAGAACGTCACGCAGGTACTGCTGCGACGCGAGACCATCGAGCGCGAGGAGTTCCTGCGCCTGCTCGACGGTGAGGACGAGGCCGATGTATTCCGCGTGAAGGACGAGCGTGCCCGCCAGAACGCCGCTGAGGCCGAGCGCGAGGCCGCTGAGGCTGAGGCTGAGGCCGAGGCAACGTCGCGCCGCCTGCCCATGCCGCCTCCGGCGCCGGGCCAGGCCGGCACCGCCGGCGCGTAGCAGTACCTGCTGAGCGGACCCGTATGACGGGTACGCTTTCGCGCATCAGCGATCCGCTCTCATGGCTCCGCGCCCCGTGCGCAATGGGCATCCTCAACGTGACGCCCGACTCGTTTGCCGACGTGGGCCGCCACGCCGGGGCCCCGGGCGCGGCGGCACGGATTCTGGCGGTGGCCGCAGAGGGCGCCGCCATCTGCGACGTGGGGGCCGAAAGCACGCGTCCGGGCGCGCAGGCCGTATCGGCACACGAGGAACTGCGCCGTCTGGAGCCCACGCTGGCCGCAATCGCCGCCGGCGTTGACGTCCCCATCTCAATCGACACACGCCATGCCTCCACTGCCCGCGCGGCCCTTGATGCGGGGGCCGTGCTGGTGAACGACGTCAGCGCGGGTGCCGATCCCGGAATGTTCCCGCTCGTGGCCGATCGCGGCAGTGCGATCTGTCTTATGCACATGCGCGGTGAACCGGCCACGATGCAGGATGATCCCCGGTACGACGACGTGGTGGACGAGGTGCGTGCCTTTCTCGAGGCCCGGCTCGAGGCCGCTGTGTCGGCCGGTATTGCCGAGGCCCACGTGCTTCTTGATCCGGGCATCGGGTTCGGCAAGACGCTTGACCACAACCTCGCGCTGCTTCGCGGGATTCCCGCCATTGCCGCGCTCGGGCGCCCCGTCGTGGTGGGGGTGTCCCGCAAGGGCATGATCGGTGCGATCACCGGGCGCGAAATTGAGGACCGGCTGGCCGGTTCGCTGAGCGCGGGTCTCTGCGCCGTGGCGGGTGGGGCTGCAGTTCTGCGGGTGCATGATGTGTGCGAGACGGTCGATGCGCTGGCCGCATGGACGGCGATCAATGGGGGAGATACGGCATGAGCGACCTGGTAGTGAGTATCAGTGGGCTTGAGGTTGTGGGCCATCACGGGGTACACCCAGAGGAGCGCGTACTGGGCCAGCGGTTTGTGGTGGATGTGGAGATGTTCCTTGCGCATGACGGCGCGGCGACCACCGACGCCCTCGCCGATACCGTGGACTACGCGACGCTGTGCGATGACATCTCGGCCATCGTGGCGGGCGAGCCCGTGGCGCTTCTTGAGCGCCTTGCGCGGCTCGTGGCCGACCGGGCACTCGCCGATCCTGCCGTGCGTGCGGCCACCGTGACAATCGCCAAGCCCCACGTGGCGATCCCGCATGTGCTCGACGACGTATCGGTATCGCTCCACGCTGTGGCTGACGGGTCCTGATGCAGTTCTGGCTGGGCCTGGGGTCGAACCTCGGCGATCGGGTTGCGGCGCTGCAGGTAGGGATCGACACCCTCGCCGCCGCAGGTGTCGTGGCCGACGCCGTGAGCGGTGTGTACGAGACCGCCCCGCAGGACATGGCCGACCAGCCAGCATTCCTGAACGCCGTCATCCGTACCCGCACCGACCTGAACCCGCCGGCGGTCCTGGCCGTGGCCAAACGGGTGGAGCACGAGGCGGGTCGCACCGCCGGTCCCCGCTACGGCCCGCGGCCGCTCGACGTGGACCTGCTGGCATGGGAGGGGGGCGAGTGGCATACCACTGACCCCGATCTGGTGATTCCGCATCCACGCATCCGCGATCGGCGCTTTGTGCTTGTACCTCTGGTGGAGGTTGAACCCCTGATGGAACTGCCTGATGGCTCGCGTACCAGCGCACTGCTCGATGCCCTCGATACACCGTCGCAACCCGTCCACCGCACCCGGCTGGCACTGGCACTCCCGGGCTGCACCCCGCCGGGTCTATGATCCCGCCCCCGAATGCCGCTCGACCCCGGAGGGGGTGTGATGTCCCAGACCGATGAACTTGATGAGTACGACGCAGAACTTGAGCTCCGCCTCAAGCGCGAGTACTCCGACGTGTTCCCACTCTTTCGCTACTGCGTGCTCACGCAGGAGGCGACGTACCTGTGCAATCGGCTGGATCGCAAGTTCGATCCGCAGACGGCCTACCCGTACTTCCACATCACCATGGAGGACGTGTGGGTGTGGGATAAGAACCGCCCCACACGCATCATTCCCCGGGTTGAGGTGCACACCACCCAGGACGTGACGGTGGAGATGCTGCGCATGGACGATGTGGATGACCTCGACGCGGTCGTCCTGGAGGACTGACCGTGCTGCTCGCCGTCGATGTCGGCAACTCGCAGACCGTGGCAGGGCTCTTCTCGGGTGACGAGTTGCTGCACGACTGGCGCGTCTCCACGGTTCGCCGCACCACAGTTGATGAACTGGCGGCGAGCTATGACACCATTCTGGAGCTGCGCGGCGGAAGCCTCACCGAGGTTGACCACGTGGTGGTGGCATCGGTGGTGCCCGAGCTGACCGTTGCGTATCAGGCGCTGGCGGACAGGTACCTCGATCGTCCCGCGGTGGTCGTGGGTCCCGGCGTGCGCACCGGCATGCCGCTTCTGGTGGACAATCCGCATGAGGTGGGTGCCGATCGCATCGCCAACGCGGTGGCTGCCCACGCCCGGTTTGGCGGGCCATGCGTGGTGGTGGACTTCGGAACGGCCACCACACTCGATGTGGTGTCGGCAAATGGCGAGTTCATCGGCGGCGTCATTGCCCCCGGTGTGGACAGCGGCCTCGATGCCCTCTCGCAGCGTGCAGCGCGCCTGATGCGCGTGGAACTCGTAGCGCCGCCGACCACGATCGGGCGCAACACGGTGGAATGCATGCAGTCGGGGCTGGTACTGGGTGCCGCCGCGATGGTGGACGGCATGGTGGGCCGCATCGCCATTGAACTGGGCGCACAGCCCATCGTCATTGCCACGGGAGGCCTCGCGCCGTTGGTGCTGCCGCATTCGGTGCTCATTGAGGAGCATGAGCCCATGCTCACCATTGAGGGGCTCAGGCTCGTGCACGAGCGCACCACCGGCGCCACGACGCGTAGTCGCCGCCGGTGAAGAAGCGCATGCGCGCCCTCGTGGCGGCGCGCCAGCGCGATCCGGTGGCACCGCCGCCATCGGATGGTCACTGGCCGCTCGCCGAGCCCTTCAGCGTTGGGGATGTGGTCATTCCCAATCGGGTGGTGCAGGCCCCGCTTGCGGGCATCGGCAACCGGGCATTCCGTGCCCAGTCGCGTCGCCACGGTGCCGGGTTGGTGGTATCGGAGATGGTTGCGGCCCACGGCATCCGGCACGGAAATCGGCGTACCACTTCCATGCTCGAGGTCGTACCCGGTGAGCACCCGATGTGCATCCAGGTCTTTGGGGGTGCCCCCGACGTGATGGCCGAGGCCGCCAGGGCGGTGGAGGAGGCCGGTGCCGACATGGTGGACATCAACATGGGCTGCCCGGTGCCGAAGATCATGAAGACCGGTGCGGGGGCGTCACTGCTGGCCGACCCGGACCGCGCGGTGGCGGTGATCCG
The DNA here is from genome assembly GCA_947475125.1 of Actinomycetota bacterium. Classification (GTDB taxonomy): domain Bacteria; phylum Actinomycetota; class Thermoleophilia; order Miltoncostaeales; family Miltoncostaeaceae; genus SYFI01. The sequence continues at coordinate 2,866 of CANJMX010000049.1, read as the reverse complement.
CGCGATGGCCGATGCCGTGCGTATTCCGGTGACGGTCAAGATGCGGCGGGGGCTGAAGCCGGGCGACTGCGACCCGGCCGATCTGGCACGGCGCTTTGAGGACGCCGGTGCGGCGATGATCACCATTCACCCCCGCGCAGCCGCTGAGGAGTACTCCGGCAGTGCCGACCACCAGATCAGCGCGGAGGTGGTGCGGGCCGTGCAGGTTCCCGTGGTCATCAGTGGCGATATCGCCGACGCCGCAGGAGCCCGGGAGGCCCTCGAGCGCACCGGTGCCGCGGGAGTGATGATTGGCAGGGCGGCCCTCGGCAATCCATGGGTGTTCCGTGCGATCGGGGAAGGGGCGGCCGACCCCCGGCCGCCGCTGTACGAGGTGATTGACGAGCTCGTCGGGTTCAGCAACGACATCGTGGGCGTGCTCGGCGCCGACAACGCGTGCCACTACATGCGCAAGTTCCACTCGTGGTATCTGGTCGGCCGGGGCGTCCCCGACGACCAGCTCCAGGCCCTCATGGAGGACCCCACACTCGATGCCGCGCTCGACCGGCTGGCCCGCCTGCGCGAGGCGGCGATTCTCGCCGCGTGAGACAGTGCACCCGTTTCAACTTTGAAAGTTGCCCGCCCCCGACCCTCTCGGCTATCGTCCGCGACCGCATACGGGGCAATAACGTCCATGGGAGGCCGCAGTGGACCGTGAGGTAATCCTCACCGAAGAGGGCTACAACAAGCTCCAAGACGAGATCGAGTACCTGACGACGAAAAAGCGTCGTGAGGTCGCCGAGCGCATCAAGACTGCGCGTGAATTCGGTGACATCTCAGAGAACTCCGAGTACGACGACGCCAAGAACGAGCAGGCGCACGTCGAGACCCGGATCATCCAGATCGAGCACCAGCTCAGGAATGCCAGCATCATCGATCCGCACGACGTGCCGACCGATGTCGTGAGCATTGGAGTCAAGGTGACGGTGCGTACGACGGCCGACAAGAAGACCATGAGTTTCTCGGTCGTCGGTTCGGCGGAGGCCGATCCGCTGAGCGACCGGCTCTCGAATGAGAGTCCGATCGGCAAGGCGCTGATGGGCCGCAAGAAGGGCGACAAGGTGAACGTCGTGAGCCCCCGCGGCCAGGTCGAGTACCAGGTCGTGAAGATTGAGGCGGAGGACTGAGCACGTCCGCCGACGCCCCAGGCGGGACGTCGCCCGGGGACGTCGACGGCGGCATTGACCGCCTCATCGCTGATCGCCGCCAGAAGGCGGACGAACTGCGGGCTGCGGGTATCAACCCGTTCCCGGCCCGGTTTACGGGCCGGGGGTCCATCGCGGACGCCCGTGCGCTCGGCGATGGGCTGGAGGCCGGCGCCGAGGCCACCGGGCAGGTCACCATCGCGGGCCGTCTGGTGGCGCGCCGTGGCCAGGGCAAGACCGTGTTCGCCGATGTCGAGGACCGTTCGGGCACGGTGCAGGCCTGGGCCACGCTTGACCGCCTCGGAGAGCTTGGCCTGAGCCTGCTCGCCGGTGCGCATCTGGGCGACATCATCGGAATCCGGGGCACGGTCGTTCGCACCCGGCGTGGCGAGATCTCGGTTGCCGCCGACTCGGTGGAGATGCTCGCCAAGGCACTGCGCCCACCGCCCGATCGCCATGCCGGCCTCACCGACCCGGAGACCCGCTACCGGCAGCGGTACCTCGACCTCATGGCATCCGAAGACGTACGCAGCCAGTTCGTCATGCGGGCCCGCGCGATCTCGGGCGTGCGCCGCTTTCTCGACTCCCGCGGGTTCATCGAGGTTGAGACACCTGCGCTGCAGCCGATCTACGGCGGTGCCGCGGCGCGACCATTCGTCACGCACCACAACGAGCTGGATCGCGAGCTGTTTCTGCGCATCGCCACTGAGCTGTACCTCAAGCGCTGCATCGTGGGCGGGCTCGAGAAGGTGTACGAGCTCGGGAAGGACTTCCGCAACGAGGGCGTGTCGTTCAAGCACAACCCTGAGTTCACGATGCTGGAGACCTACGAGGCATACGCCGACTACGAGGACGTGGCCGCGATGCTCGAGGAGATGGTGTCCGCCGCTGCCGTTGAGGCCACCGGTGGCATGAAGGTTCCATGGAAGGGCGGGGAGATCGACCTCACGCCACCATGGCGCCGTGTTCGCCTCACCGACGCGCTGGAGGAGACCAGCGGCATCGACGTGCTGGCCCACCCCGACGCCGATTCTCTCCGTGCTGCAATGCGCGCCGCTGGCCTTGATGCGCCCGACGCGGCGCCGTGGTCGAAATTGGTGGACGGCATCCTCAGCCAGTCGCTCGAGCCGACCCTCATTCAGCCCACCATCCTGCTCGACTACCCGCTCGAGCTCTCGCCCTTCGCCAAGCGGCGGGAGGACGATCCGCGGCTCGTGGAGCGCTTTGAGGCGTTCTGTGCGGGCATGGAGATCGCCAATGCCTTCTCCGAACTGAACGACCCCGACGACCAGCGCGAGCGGTTCGCGATGCTGCAGGCCGACCGCGCTGCGGGGGATGACGAGGCCCAACCCGCCGATGAGGACTTCCTCACGGCGCTTGAGCACGGCATGCCCCCCACGGGGGGCCTGGGGCTTGGAATCGACCGCCTCGTCATGGTGCTGACGGATCGCCACTCGATCCGTGAAGTCATCCTCTTCCCTGCGATGAGGAATTAGCGGCACCCAATACCGGAGGAACTGGCACGGGAGGCCCCTGAAGTGATAGCGTCCCGCGCCGTTTCTAAGAGCAGTCCGAACTGGAAGGTCACATGGCGAAGCCGCGCGGACGCGGGCGGATCAAGAAGAAGAAGGGTGGGGCGACCGCGCCTCGCAAGCGTCGTCCCCTTCTTTCTGCCGAGGAGC
>CANJMX010000048.1 GCA_947475125.1 Actinomycetota bacterium | reverse complement strand
GCGACGGCCGACCCGCCCATACCGCAGATCAGCACGTCCTTCACCGCATCAGATGGGAACGGGATCTCAAGGGCCTCGGCAGCGCTACGCGCCTGATCGAACACGGCGACAGACGACGCGAGCCCATCAATGAGCCCCGCGCGGTCAACGCCCAGTACCTCGGGAAGGTCCAGTTCCGACATCCTGATGAGTCCCCCTGATCACGCCGGGAATGGCCCCGGCAACGCGGATCAGGCTATCAGCGGGCCTCGCTGTCCCCCGCCGTCGCCCCGCTGGGGATACTTGCCGCACCGTCAATCACCAGGCCGCCCGGGAACGTTGCATCGTCCCCCGCAACCACCATGCCGCTGATGACCACACCCGGGGCCACGGTGACCCTTCGGCCAAGAACGGCACCGGTCACCCGGGCGCCCTCCCCCACCACGCTGCCACCACCCACGATGGCTCCATCCACAACTGCACCCGATGCGATGACGGCGCCGGGGCCGATGCACGAACCGGCACCGATCACGGCAGAAGGGGCCACGGTCGCGGTGTCGTCAACCCACGATGCGCCGGGAGACGGAATGAAACTCACCATCCCCGCCAGTACGTCGAGGTGGGCATCGCGGTACGAGGCCGGGGTGCCGATGTCACGCCAGTAGCAATCAGACGCCAGGGCCCCCACCGCGTTGCGGGCAGCCAGCAGCGGAAAGGTGTCGCGCTCAATCGATACCTGCACGCCCTTCGGGATGGCGTCGCGGGCTGCGGCCGACAGCACGTAGGTACCGGCGTTGATGCGATAGGGCTCGCCGGGGATCAGCTCTTCTGCAGTCGGCTTCTCCACGAACTCGATCACCCGGCCGTCGACGTCGGTACGCACCAGACCGAATGCACTCGGGTCCTCAACCGGGGTGAGGGCGATGGTGGCGTCTGCCCCCAGTCCACGGTGGTGTGCGACGAGCGCGGCAAGGTCGAGGTCGGTGAGGATGTCGCCGTTCAGCACGAATACGTCACCCGCGTGCAGCAGTGACTCGGCATTGGCAACGGCTCCAGCGGTGCCGAGTGGCTCCGGGTCAACCACATACCCCATCGTGAGCCCGCGGGATGACCCGTCGCCGAAGTACTCCTCGATCGCCTTTGGCCGGTAGCCGCACGAGAACACGATGGTGGTCACGCCCGCGCGCGCAAGGTGCTCCACCTGGCGCTCGACAAACGGCAGGTCGAGCAACGGGAGCATGGGCTTCGGCCGCGTGTCGGTGAGGGGGCGCATGCGCGTGCCCTGACCGCCCACGAGAATGACCGCCTGATCCACCCCGGCGGCCATACCGCTCACGACGGGATCACCCGTCCGATGCCCTCGTACGCGAATCCGGCGGCCACCATGGTTGCCGGATCAAGGGCGTTTCGGCCGTCAACCAGCACATCGCCGCGCATGAGCGACCGCACGCGTGCCCAATCGAGCGCGAGGATCTCAGGCCACTCGGTCACCAGCACCACGGCATCGGCGCCGCGCACACAGGCTTCGACGTCCTCGTACAGATCCACCGCATGCAGGCGGGCGCGCGCAGCCTCAATGGCCACGGGGTCATATCCCCGAACCGTTGCGCCCTCAGCCAGCAGTCGACCAGCCAGAACGGCGCTGGCTGCCTCTCGCATGTCGTCGGTCCCTGGCTTGAATGCCAGCCCGAGCAGTGCCACCACGCGGCCCTCCAACTGCCCAAGGTGGCGCCTCAGCTTGCCGATCACACGTCGCTTCTGCAGCTCGTTGACCTCAATCACCGAGGTGAGCAGTTGGAAGTGGTAGCCGCTGTTGCCCGCCAGTTGCTTAAGGGCACTGACGTCCTTGGGGAAACAGCTCCCCCCAAATCCCACTCCTGCCGACAGGAACTGGGGACCGATGCGCGGGTCGAGTCCCATTCCCTGGGCCACCTCGGTGACGTCGGCACCCACCTCCTCGCACACGTTGGCGATCTCGTTGATGAACGAGATCTTCGTGGCGAGAAACGCGTTGCTGGCGTACTTGATCATCTCGGCGGTCGGCACGGAGGTACGCAGCACCGGCGCGCCGAGTGGCTCGTAGAGGGCCGCGACGCGGTCGCCATCACCCGGGCGGAAGTCGCCCACCACCACGCGGTCCGGGTCGAGGAAGTCGGCGATTGCCACCCCCTCCTTGAGAAACTCCGGGTTGGAGCAGTAGCCCACATGCGCCAGTCCGCGCTTGTCCATCTCCATGCGCACCCGCTCGCCGGTGCCCACCGGCACCGTGCTCTTCATCACCAGCACGTGGTCACCCGTGCCGCCCACGGCCTCGAGCTCGTCGAGCACCGTCATCACGCGCGACAGGTCGGCATCGCCCGAGTGCGTGGGCGGTGTGTCAACGGCGATGAACACAATCTCTGACGCCGCAAGCATCTGCGCCAGGTCAAGCGTGGCGGTCAGGCGCTCCCGGTGCTCAGCCATCAGCTCGGCCAGGCCGTCCTCGTGAATGGGAGGCTCACCAGCCTCGATCATCCGGACCTTTTCAGCGTCGATGTCGCGAAGGGTGACCGAGTGACCGAGCGACGCCAGGCAGGCCCCCGTCACGAGTCCAACGTATCCGGCCCCGATCACACCGATACGCGAGAGACCGCTCACGGCGTGTACGCGTCCTGCTCCATGGGAATCGATGTCGAGGTCTGCCCCTTGGGCAGCTCGGCCCGGCCCAGCGGACGCGCCGACTTCGCGATGGCGTACATCGTCTCAGGCGACAGCTGGTAGTCGAGCGTGTTCGAAATCCAGTAGGTCACGCCGTCCTTCTGCCAGGCAAGGCGCATGAGGTTCTTACCGTCGTAGAACGTGGAGTACTCGCGGCCGCCGCTGTTCACCACGCCGGTGCGTCCATCGAGCAGCGGAGGGTCAGGCCAGTCGAGGATCTGGTAACCCCAGTACGTGCCGGAGGGCACCCGGAACACCATCTTGAGCGCCTGGGGCCCCTGGCCGCCCGTGTTCACCCGGTAGGAGCGCACAATCTTGAGGGCCGAGCCATTCGGCACCCGAAGCGGCACCATCACCTTCAGGCCGGTGGCCTTCTGCACGCGCGAAAGCAGGGGCACGAGCGAGGTGGTCCACACCACATTGGCCTGCGGGCGGGCGGCCTTGACCTTCGACGGCTTCAGCGCCGTTGCCAGGTTGCCGTCATACGACTCCCCGAGCACCACCCGAAGATCGACATCCTTCGACTGCTCCGACTTCGGCAGGGCCCCGATGTTGGTCTTCGGGCCAAATAGCTTGGAGATCGCCTGGGCGGCATCGCGCTGGCCGTCGGCGTACTGCACGATGGTCTCCGACTTACCGAATGCGTCGGCGTTTCCACCGCTCGTGGCATTCCAGCCCTTGTCGCGCAGTTGCTGCGCAGCGTCGTCAGCCGACAGCAGCGCTCCATTGCCATTCAGCACGTCAACCGCCACGTCGTTCGGGCTCACGACAACCGCACCAGTGCCCTGAGTGAATGACGGATGGAGCCACTGGTCCACCTTCGACGACACCTCAGAGGCCGGGGCCTCCACGACAGACGCCCCATTGCGCATGGTGGGGGTGCCGCTGATGGCCGCACGGGCGATGCGGTCCTTGTCGGTGGTGATCCCCTGTTCCATGATGCCCAGCAACACCGGCACCGACTTGATGTTGGTGGTGATGTTGTGGGCGAAGATGCCAGCGTACGAGGGGATCTCCGGCAGGTTGCCGAACCGGTTGGTCTGGCGCTTGAGTTCTGAGAGAAATGCCTGCTGACGCGCGATGCGGGCGAAGTCCGAGTCGGTATGGCGGTAGCGCACATACGACAGCGCGTCCTTGCCGTTCATGCGCTGATACCCCGGCTTCAGGTCGATCTCGGCGTACGAGTTCGGATCGCCGGGGGTGTTCTTGTTGAAGTACTTGCGGTCCACATCGAGGTACACGCCACCCACCTGATCCACCAGCTTCACGAATCCGTTGAAGTCGATGTTCACGAAGTAGTTGATGGGCTGGCCCGTCAGCGCCTTGACCGTCTCGATGGACTTCGCGGGGCCACCGAGGGCGAACGACGAGTTGATCCTGCCCAAGCCGTGGCCCGGGATATTCACGTAGAGATCGCGTGGGAACGAGAGCATCGAGATGAAGCCCTGGTCGTTGTCCATGCGGATGAGGATGATCGAGTCGGAGCGCCCCGGGTCGCCGGAGCCCTCCTGACCGGCGCGCTTGTCAGAGCCCAGCAGCAGGATGTTGATGGGTGCGCCGGGCAACTGCGGGTCAACGGCCTTCTCGGCCTTGAGCACGTCGGGAGTGTTGGGGCTCGCCTCGGCCAGGGTGTGGTCGAGCAGTTGGATGCTGGCGACGGCCAGTCCCCCGGCCACGCCCACGATCAAGAGCGCGATCCACATGGCGAACCACGGCCAGCGGCGGCGGCGGCGCGGAACCCGGTACCACGCCGACTTCTTCGTCACAGGTGCGGCGTCGCCATCGTCGCCCGAGGCGAGGACCTCAGCGATCTCGTCGTCATCGGGATGTGGCGGAAGCTCATCACTCATGCGAGTGCCTCCCCGCCGCGATGGGCATCCATGAGGGGCGCCAGGGCACCCGAGGCTCGCGCGAAGTCCACCAATGCGCGTCGGTAGATCGCAAGGCTCGGCAGGTCCACGTGCTCATCGGGGCCGTGGTGGCCGGCACCTCTCGGTCCGAACTCAACGGCGGGCACCCCCACCTCAAGAAAGGCCACGGCGTCGGAGGCCCCGTTGCGCCCCACCGACGTCGTGCAGTCGTCGTACGACGACGCTGCGCCGATGAGCGCAGTCACCAGCGGGTGATCGGGGTCGGTGTCGGCCGGTGGACGGGCGATGGACACCTCAACGCGGGCCGAACCGGCGTCGCGCACCTGACGCAGGATCTCCTCCGGGTCCTGCCCGGGTAGGTACCTGATGTCCACGTCGATGCGACAGGCATCGGGCACCTTGTTCACCGCATCGCCGCCTGAAATGCGTCCGAGGTTCACCGATGGGCGCGCGAACAGCGGCGTTGACGCATTTGTGAAGGGCAGCGACTCGATGCGGCGGTACAGCTCGAGCGCGCGCAATACGGCGTTGTCGCCGAGCCATGGCGTGGAGCCATGCGCGGCACGGCCCTCCACGTCGATCTCCAGAATGAGCACGCCCTTCGCCTGCACGCCCACCTGCATATCGGTTGGCTCGCCGCAGATCACCATGTCAGCGCGCAGGCCATCGGCCACCAGCATCTCTGATGCATTGCGACCGGGGTTGGCACGCTCCTCGTCGGGCACCATCACGAACTCGACGGTGGCACCTTCGGGAGGGCGGTCGTGCAGGTCGCACACGGCCAGCATCATCGCCCCGAGCGCGCCCTTCATGTCATACGCGCCACGCCCGAACAACCGGTCGCCGTCGATGCGCGGCGCAAACTGGTCGGGGCGCCCGGGCACGACATCGAGGTGCCCATGGAAGATGATCTTCACCGGGCCGTTGCCGGCACGGGCGATGAGCACCTCGCGGTCCTCATAGGTGCGCCGGGTCACGTCGGCACCCCGACCCTCCAGCCACCCCGACACGAAGTCGGTGGCCACCGCCAGACCTGCGGCATCGGAGGTGTCGTGGGCGATCAGACGCTCGGCAAGACGGGCCTCATCCACGTCGTCCAGCATACCGGAGGCCTCCGCCGACCCCGTATCGGCACGTTCCGGCAATCAGTTGCGGATGGTGCGGATATCCCTGTCGATCTCGGGTACGGGGTTGAACAGTGTCCATGCTCCCCAGCCCACCAGGCAGAGCGTGGCAATTCCCAGACTCCAGCCAATGCCGATGCGCTGGGCGATCCACCCGAACAGCACCGATCCGATCGCAATCGGTGCGATCACCGACAGCTGGTAAAAGCCGAGCATGCGCCCCAGAAGCTCGCTGGGCGACGACATCTGAATGGCAGCGTTGGTGAGGGTGGGCAGCCATATCCAGAAGCCCCCGGCCACCACCATGCCGGCGATAGTGAGCCCGAGCCATGGTGAAACCGCAACCACGCCCAGCGCCACCCCAAATCCCAACGTGGCCACGGGAATTGAGATGTGGCGGGGCAGACCGCGCCCCGACAGCGTGGTGAGCGCCCAGGCGCCCATCAGGGCCCCTGTGCCCATGGCACCGAGCAGCAGACCCAGTGCCACCGGACCCCCACCCACACGCTGCACCACGACCGGCGCCAATTCCTGCACCGGGCCCGCGAACATCATGAACACCGCCATGCCGATGAGCAGCCGCCGCGCGGCGCGGTCGTGCGCCACGTACGACACGGCCGCACGTAGGCGCTTGGGCACCCGGGATCCCTGATTGAGCCGGGGGATCACCGCAAGCGCGAGGACCAGGGCGAGGAACGACACGGCATTGAGCAGGAAGCACCACGCCGCCCCGGCAAAGGCAAGCACCACACCGCCGATCATTGGTCCCACCATGCGGGCCACGTTGATTCCCACGGCATTCAGCGCAACGGCGTCCTGAAGACGCTGCACCGGCACGAGCGCGGGCACCAGCGCCAACACCGACGGAAGCCCGATGGCAAACCCGGTGCCGATCGCCACGGTGGCCACGAAGATCACCGGCACGGTCAGGGCGCCCGACCACGTGAGAATTGCCAGCAGCAGGGCGCCTGCCGCCTGCACGAGGAACGTGGCGATACCCACCACCCGCCAATCGTGGCGGTCGGCGATCTTGCCGCCCCAGGTGGACAGCAGCAGTGCCGGTGCGCGATAGGCCAGGGCAAGCGCCCCCACCACCACCGCGCTTCCGGTGATCTCCCACACCAGCCAACCCGCCGCCACGGCCTGCAGCCACGTGCCGCCATTGCTGGCCACGCTCGCAAGCCATACCCGGCGGAATGCCGGGATGCGCAGCACGTCTGGAATCCCAACGCTCATCGGGGAATCCTATGAGAACGACGGAGGGGCCCCGCAGGGCCCCTCCGATACAGCCTTATGACATGCGGACTAGATGAGGCCCAGGTCCTTGACGGCCTGACGCTCTTCGGCCAGCTCGGCAACCGACGCGTCAATGCGCGGCTTGCTGAACTCGTCGAGGTCCAGACCCTCCACAACGCTCCACTGACCGCCAGAGCATGTGGTGGGGAGCCCGACGATGAGCCCCTCGGGCGTGCCGTACTGACCCGTGGAGCACACGCCCATCGACACCCAGTCGTTGGGGCGGGATCCCAGTACCCAGTCGTGCATGTGGTCGATGGCCGCGTTGGCCGCCGATGCCACACTCGAACCGCCGCGCGCCTCGATGATGGCGGCACCGCGGGTCTGCACGGTGGGAATAAAGGTGTCGGCAACCCATGCCTCGTCGCCGATGGCGTCCCAGGCAGATGCACCGCTCACCTTCGCGTGCACCACATCGGGGTACTGCGTGGCCGAGTGGTTGCCCCAGATGGTCATGTTGGTGACATCGGAGACGGCCACGCCGGTGCGCTGAGCCACCTGCGAGAGTGCGCGGTTGTGGTCGAGGCGCATCATCGCGGTGAAGCGGTCGTTCGGTACATCAGGCGCGCTGTGCATGGCGATGAGTGCATTGGTGTTGGCGGGGTTGCCCACAACCAGCACCTTCACGTCGTCGGCGGCCTTGTCGTTGATGGACTTGCCCTGCACGGTAAAGATGGCGCCATTGGCCTCGAGCAGGTCGCCGCGCTCCATGCCCTTGGTGCGTGGACGGGCGCCCACCAGCATGCAGACATTGGCACCGTCAAACGCCTCGTCGGGGTCGTCCGTGGGGACCACGTTCGACAGCAGCGGGAAGGCGCAGTCGTCAAGCTCCATGGCCACGCCATCAAGCGCACCGCGGGCCTGCGGGATCTCAAGCATGCGCAGCTCGACCTGGGTGTCGGGGCCCAGCAGCTGGCCGCTTGCAATACGGAAGAGCAGTGCGTAGCCGATCTGACCGGCGGCACCGGTGACGACGACGCGAACAGGATTCGCCATGTATTTCTCCTATGGAGCTCGGGTTCCCGGACCGTCCGGGCGGGTCAAGCCTATGACTGCTTGTCGACAACCTTCAGGCGGTTCTCGGCGCGCTTGCGGTCGGCCTCGGCACTGCGTGTGGCCACCTCATCGCCGGCGGCGGCCGCAAGGGCATCCTCGGCGCGCTGCAGGGCCTCTTCGGCCCGGCCGCGATCGATCTCGCCGGCCAGTTCGGCCTGCTCAACCATGATGAGCACGCGATCGTCCTCCACCGACATGTAGCCGCCGGTGGTGGCCATGACGACTTCGGTCTCGTCGAGCAGCTTCAGGCGGGTCTCACCCGCGCGCAACTGCACGATAAGCGGCACGTGGCGGGGCAGAATGCCCAGCTCGCCACCCACGCTCGGGGCGATGACCATTGCGGCCTCCCCGTCGTGCACGGAGCCCTCCGGGGTGAGGATCTGCACCCCGAGGCGCTTCTTCTCGGGAGCGGACGTGCTCACGCGGCGGCCTTGGCCATCTCAGCGCCCTTGGCAACCGCGTCCTCGATGGTGCCCACCAACAGGAACGCACCCTCGGGAAGGTCGTCATGCTTGCCAGCGATGATCTCGCGAAAGCCGCGCACCGTGTCGCGCAGCGATACGTAGGCGCCCGGCGTACCGGTGAAGGCCTCGGCCACGTTGAACGGCTGCGAGAGGAAGCGCTCGATGCGACGGGCACGGGACACCGTGACCTTCTGCTCATCGGTGAGCTCGTCCACACCCAAAATGGCGATGATGTCCTGAAGGTCCTTGTACTGCTGAAGGATCTCCTGCACCTGGATTGCGGTCGCGTAGTGCTCCTCGCCCACGATGTCGGCCGACAGCGCGCGGCTGGTTGAGTCGAGCGGGTCCACGGCCGGGTAGATGCCCTTCTCGGCGATCGACCGGTTGAGCACGGTCGTGGCGTCGAGGTGGGCGAACGATGCGGCCGGAGCCGGGTCGGTGAGGTCGTCGGCAGGCACGTAGATGGCCTGCACCGAGGTGACCGAACCATTACGGGTGGAGGTGATGCGCTCCTGCAGGTTTCCCATCTCGGTCTGCAGGGTGGGCTGGTAGCCCACGGCCGACGGCATACGGCCGAGAAGCGCCGATACCTCGGACCCCGCCTGCACGAAGCGGAAGATGTTGTCGACGAACAGCAGCACGTCCTGGCCGGCGACGTCACGGAAGTACTCCGCCATCGTCAGGCCGCTGAGCGCCACACGGAGACGGGCACCCGGCGGCTCATTCATCTGGCCGTACACGAGGGCGGTCTTCGAGATGACCCCGGACTCCTTCATCTCAAGCCACAGGTCGTTGCCCTCACGGGTGCGCTCGCCCACGCCGGCAAACACCGACAGGCCACCGTGCTCCTGCGCGATGTTGTGGATGAGCTCCTGAATGAGCACCGTCTTGCCCACGCCGGCACCACCGAACAGGCCCACCTTGCCGCCCTTCACGTACGGGGCGAGGAGGTCGATGACCTTGATGCCGGTCTCGAAGATCTCGGACGTCGGCGACAGCTGGTCGAATGCCGGCGGCTGACGGTGAATCGGCCACCTCTCGGTCTCGCCGACCGGGCCGCCCTCGTCAATCGTCTGTCCGAGCACATTGAAGATGCGCCCCAGAGTGGGCTCGCCCACAGGGACGGTAATCGGACCGCCGGTGTCGATGACGTCGGTGCCGCGCGACAGGCCGTCGGTGGTGTCGAGGGCCACCGCGCGCACCTTGTCGTCGCCGAGGAGCTGCTGCACCTCAGCCACGAGGGTGGTGCCGTCGGGACGGGTGATCTCAAGGGCGTTGTAGATGCCCGGAAGGTCGTCGCCGAAGCGGACGTCAAGCACGACGCCCTTGATCTCGAGGATCGTCCCGGTGTTCTTCCCGTTGGTGCTCATC
>CANJMX010000047.1 GCA_947475125.1 Actinomycetota bacterium | reverse complement strand
CGCTCGTCTGCGGGCCCATGCCCGGGTCACGAAGGGGATGGCCGCGAGCCCCACGACCACGAGCAGGATCGGCACGATCCACGCCACCAGGTCAAAGCCCGACTTCGGCGGAGTGGCCAGCACCTCACGTCCGAACTCGGCCACGAGTGCATCGAGGATCTGATCTTCCGACTGCCCCTTTGCCACCCGAACCGCGATGAACTCCTTGATGTCCAGTGCGGCAGGCGAGTTGGAAATGTCGAGGGGCGTATTGCACGTGGGGCACCGCGTCTCGCGGTAGATCTCCTGTGATGTGACTCCCAACGCAGGGGCCACCGCTGCGGTCAGGGCGACGACTGACAGCACCACCGCGAGGGCGCGACGCATCACTTCTCCGCCAGAACCTGGTCAAGGGGCACGGTGATCTGCCGAAGCTCGGTGACCTGCCCGGTGATGTGGAGCGCGATACGGCCCCGCTTGTCGATGATGTACGTCTCCGGCACTCCGGTGGCCTCCAGATCGCGCTTGCTGGCATCGCTGCCGTCACGCAGCGATGGGTAGGTGATGCCGTACTCGCGAAGGAATGCCAGAGCATTCCCGCTGAGGTCCTGAAGGTCGAGACCCAGCACCAGGGCACCCTTGCCCCTGTAGCGCTCCCACGCGGTCTCGAAGATGGGGGCCTCGTCGCGACAGGGGCCGCACCACGACGCCCACAGGTTGAGCACCACGGGGGTGCCCTTGAGCGACGACAGCGACACCCGTTGCCCGGCCGGCGGAAGCCCCGGGCCGCTCACGAGCACCGGGAGCGTGATGTCGGGCGCGGGCGGGCGTTGCCCTGAGACCAGCGCATCGTCAATCGCCGTTGAGCCCCCGCTGGCGGCGAGGCCCACCACGAGCAACGCGATGATGAGCACTGCCGCGACCCCGCCCGCAATGAGCCCGATCAGGCGCCGGCGGTCTGAACCGCTGTCGTCGGCCTCGACCATCAGCCGAACGGTGCGTAGGTGGCGCGCGCGGTACCGAGCAGTGAGGTACCGAGAATGGCCTGCATCCCGCCCCTGATGCGGCGGCTCGAGGGCACCTTGGTCCACTTGCCGGCGCCACGCCACACGGCGGCGCCACGGTCAAACCGCACCACGGCACGGCGTGATGCCACGACTGCGGTGGCACCGATGGAGAGCGCCGCACCGCTTCGGGCGCGGCCGCCAGCCGTCGGCGCCACGATTCCCATGCGCGCAGCGGGCACGCCGGATACCCGCACGGCCGAGGGCTCGCCGATGAGCGAGAAGCCCCCACCGGCATCGAGGCCGACGTATGCACCGCCGGTACGGGAGTCGGCGGTAAACAACAGGTCACCCCCGCCATTGCTGCCGTCAAGGGTGATTCCCGAGAGACCGAATCCGCTGCCGTCACCCAACCGCACGCCTGCGCCGGTATTCCCCGACACCACGCTGTCGCGAACCCCAATGCGCAGGCCACCGCCGCTCATCAGCACGCCATTACGGGCATTGGATGACGCGGTGACCCCCACCAGCGAGATATCCGACGTACCGGAATCCTCGCTGGCGATGCCATCCACCGCGTTACCAGTTGCGCGAAAACCCGTCACATCGAGTCTGGTCACATCGTCCGCCAGGCGGAGGCCATCCTGCCCCGCCCCTGAGACCGAACCGCCCGTGATGGCATACGGGCCGGCTGCGGTCAGCGACGTGAGGCGGATGCCATCGCGTTTGGCCGCCGTGACCGCTGCATCGGCAATCACGATGCCGGTGCCCCCAGTCACCGCGATGCCGTCCACACCAGCGCCGTCCACTCCAATACCGCGCAGCACGATGCCGCCCTCGGCGTTGGGAGGCGTGACATTGATGCCGGTGCGCGCCGCACCCCGGCACACGATTCCGTCGAGGGTCACTGGCCCGCGCGTGATGTCAATGCATCCGCCGCCGGTGTCGTCTGTGCCCCCGTAGCCCGCGATCACGGCGCTGCCCGGAGGATCGGCCGCGACGGTGAGATTGCGCTGGGTGATTGCGGCGTCGCCATACGTGCCGGCCCCGATGGCGAGTGCCCATGGGCGCGCGTCTGATCCGCGCTGCGCCTGCACCGCACCGAGGGCGTCGCGGATGGCGTCGGCCCCCGACTTCGTGTCGATGAGCGTGCCCACCTCGTCGTGCACCTCAACGGTGCCGGGAACCGGCACCGCGCCCGCCGTGGCGGCTGCGACGGCAAGGAGCAGCGCTCCGGCTGCAAGGCGGCGGGTCAGTCCGACGACCTCGCCGACCCGAGGAGCGCACGCACAGCCTCACCGGTGTCATCGCTTCGCATCAGCATCTCGCCCACGAGGATTGCATCAACACCCGCCACTTCGAGGCGCTCAACGTCCGCGCGCGACGTGATGCCGCTCTCGGCCACCACAATTGTTCCGGCCGGCGCATCCGGCAGCAGCCGCAGCGCTGTCTCCGGATCCACCTCGAGCGTGTGCAGATTGCGGTTGTTCACACCAATGATCTCGGCACCGGCCTCGATGGCGATCTCCATCTCGTCCTCGTCGTGCACCTCCACAAGGCAATCGAGCCCGGCGGCGGCGGCGATCTCCTGAAGTTCGACCAGGCGATCGGGGCTTAGGGCGGCAACGATGAGCAGCACGGCATCGGCCCCGGCAGCCCGGGCTTCCACGATCTGGTACTTCGTGACGATGAAATCCTTACGCAGCAGAGGAAGGTCACACGCGGCGCGCGCCTCGATGAGGTCGTCCAGCGAGCCACCAAACCACGCGCCCTCGGTGAGCACCGAGCAGGCCGACGCGCCAGCGGCCTCGTAGGCCCGCACGATGTCGCTCACTGTGGCGTCGGGACGTATGGGCCCCTTGGACGGGCTCGCCCGCTTCATCTCGGCGATCAGTGAGATTCCCTCGGCGATGAGCGCCTCGGAAAACGGTCGACTGCGACGGGGTTCGATGCGCGCCTCGAGCACCTCGATGGGAACCGCTCTGGCGCGCGCATCAACATCAGTGCGCGTGCGCTCGATGACCTGTTCGAGAAACGTGGACATGTCGGGGGTTCGTACCTCTCTATGCCGCGGGCGCCAGGCGCCCGGTCGTATTGATGAAGCGCTCAAGCACATCCTTCGCCGCGCCCGAGGTGGCGGCCTCCTCGGCGCGCTCCATGCCGTCCTGCAGCGACGATGCGATGCCCGCCATCCACAGCGCGGCGGCCGCGTTGACCACAAGGATGTCGCGCACCGGCCCGGCGGCGCCGCCGATCGCACGCACCAGAATGCGCGCGTTGTCATCGGGGCCGCCGCCGGCCAGATCACCAGGCGACGGCGGCCGGATGCCGAGCGACGTCGGGTCGATCACAAACGCATCCAGGCGGTCCTCCTCGATGAGCACTGCGTCGGTGGCGTCCATGGTGCTGATCTCGTCAAGTCCGTCGCGGCCGCACACCACGATGGCGCGCTCGGTGCCCAGCCCGCGGATCGCCTGCCCGACGCGCTGGATGTAGTCGCGGCCATTCACCCCGATCACCTGACGGCGCGCCCCTGCGGGATTTGCGAGCGGGCCGAGCAGATTGAAGGCCGTGCGCACGCCCAGCGCCTTGCGCGCAGGGCCGACATGCCGAAATGCCGGGTGATGACCCGGCGCGAACATAAACCCGACTCCGACCGTCTCGATGCACTCGGCAACCGCTTCGGGGGCGAGGTCCACCCGGGCTCCCATTGCCTCCAGCACATCGGCGCTGCCGCATGACGACGTCACCGCACGATTTCCGTGCTTGGCGACGTGGGCACCGGCCCCGGCGGCAAGAAATGCGGCGCCGGTGGAGATGTTGACCGTGGATGGTCCGCCCCCTGTGCCGCAGGTGTCCACCAGGGTGAGCGAAGGATCGACCGTGACGGCCTCGGCCCGCATGCGCACGGCGTCGGCGATGCCCGCCAACTCCTCAGCAGTCTCCCCCTTCGCGCGCAACGCGATGAGAAACCCGGCGACCTGGGCATCCTCCACCGCCCCATCCATGATCACGCCAACGGCAGCCTGTGCGCCGGCCCGGCCGATGTCCTCGCGGGAAAGCAGGCGTTCGATGGCGTCGGTGAGGATTGGGTCAGGCACTAGATTCGTGTGTCCAGAAAGTTGCCGAGCAGGGTACGACCCGCATCGGTGAGGATTGACTCGGGGTGAAACTGCACGCCCTCCACGGGAAGTTCGCGGTGGCGCAGCCCCATGATGACGTCGCCATCGCACCATGCCGATACCTCAAGCACGTCCGGAAGCGTGGTCGGATCGACCACCAGCGAGTGGTAGCGGGTGGCGGTCATCGGATCGGGCAGCCCGGCGAACACGGTGCGCCCGTCGTGGCTGATCTCACTCGTCTTGCCGTGCACCGGCGCAGCCCCTCGCACCACGTCACCGCCAAATGCCTGGCCGATGGCCTGATGCCCGAGGCACACGCCGAAGATGGGCACCTCCCCGGCCATCTCGCGGATGACGTCCAGCGAGATGCCGGCCTCGTCGGGCGTCTTGGGCCCGGGGGAGATGACCACGTGCGTGGGCTTGAGGTCGCGTATGCCATCCACCGTGATGCGGTCGTGGCGGTGCACATCCACCCGTGCCCCCAACTCGGCCAGATACTGGAAGAGGTTGTAGGTGAACGAGTCGTAGTTATCGACGATGACGACATGGGGGCTGCTCACCAGTCCTCCTGCTGCGCCGCCACCTCGATGGCCCGGAACATTCCCGCAGCCTTGCGCTGGGTCTCCTCGAACTCTGATTCGGCGTTGCTGTCGGCCACCACGCCGGCGCCTGCCTGCACGTGGCACCCGCCATTACGACACACGATCGTGCGGATGGTGATGCAGGTGTCGAGGTCCCCGTTGAACCCCAGGTAACCCACTGCGCCGCCGTACGGCCCACGCTTGGTGGGCTCCAGTTCGTCGATGATCTCCATTGCCCGCACCTTGGGGGCACCACTCAGCGTGCCCGCCGGGAACGTTGAGCGCAGCGCGTCCACAGCCCGGTGCCCCTCGGCGAGATGCCCCACCACGCTGCTCTCGATGTGCATCACGTGGCTGTAGTACTCGACCACCATCAGATCCTTCACCCGCACGCTTCCCGGCTCGCACACACGACCCAGATCGTTACGGCCGAGGTCCACCAGCATTACGTGCTCGGCACGTTCCTTGGGATCTGCCAACAGCTCCGCGGCCAGCGCCAGGTCCTCCGCGCGATCAGCACCGCGTTGGCGGGTACCGGCGATGGGGCGGGTCTCGACCACGCCCTCGGTCACCTTCACCAGCATCTCGGGCGATGATCCGGCCAACTGCACATCGCCGGTGTCGATGAAGAACATGTACGGCGACGGATTGACCGTGCGCAGGCCGCGGTAAATGGCGAAGGGCTCGAGGTCGGTCTGCACCGAGAACCGCTGTGAGGGGACCACCTGAAATGCATCGCCGGCGTACACGTACTCGCGTACGGCCTCCACCCCGGCACAAAACCGGTCGTGGCCGATGTTGCTCTCGACCATCCCGATCTCGGCGGGGACATGAGGTGCCGGCACCGGCACCGGGCCCGCCAGGCGCGCCTTGATCGCCTCAATCGCACCGATGGTGGCCGCGTAGGCCGGGGCCGGGTCAACACCCGCCTGCACCGGGCACGGGGCCATGATGGTGATGGACCGCCGAAGGTGGTCAAACAGCACCACGGGGCCAGTCACCATCATCACCATGTCGGGAATCGCCAGATCGTCGTGGGGCACGTCGGGCAGGTGCTCCACGGTGCGCACCAGGTCGTAGCCGAAGAAGCCCACGGCACCGCCCCAGAACGCCATCTCGTCGGCCGGTGGGGCAACCGCCGCATCGAGCACCACGGACTGCACTGCGCCAAATGGATCGGATGCGTCGAGCTCGGTCTCGGTGCCGTCGTCCCGACGCATCACCAGACGCCCGCCCTCGGCGCGGATAATGGCCTGGGGGTCGATGCCGAGCATCGAGTACCGGCCAATGCGCTGCCCCTCCTCGGCAGACTCGAGCAGGAAGCACGGGCCCCCGTCACGCAACTTCAGCATGGCGCCCACTGGCGTCTCGCAATCGGCGAGGTACGTGTGAACCACCTGCACCTGGCGGTACTGCGAAGAGAGCGCCCGTACCTCGTCCAGCGAAGGGGTCACCGCGATGCCCGCCCCGGGGGTGCGCGCGGGCACGTCGATGCGAAGGGTGGTCACCCCTGCTCCCGCCTCCGGGATGCCAGTTCCTCGGCCACGTCCTCAAGGCGCACGTCGAGCGACTGCCACAGCACGACAAGGTGGTACAGCAGATCGGCGCTCTCATAGATGAGCTGGTCGCGCTCCTTGCCCTTCGCCGCGATGGCCACCTCAGTGGCCTCCTCGCCGATCTTCTTACACATGGTGTCAATGCCGCGATGAATGAGCGACGCCGTGTACGACGACTCGGGGTCGGCCTCGGCCGCGCGGGCACGCACGATGGCCTCGAGGTCGGGAAGCATGGCGTAGGGCGCATTGTCGGCACCCACCGTGCCGCTGAGGGGCACGTGGAAGCAGCTGTTCTCACCGGTGTGGCAGGCAGGGCCGGCCGGGCGCACCGACACCACGATGGCGTCGTCATCGCAGTCGGTCGACACGCCGGTGACCACCTGCGTGTTACCGCTGGTGGCGCCCTTGTTCCACAACTCCTGGCGCGAGCGGCTCCAGAACCAGGTCTGGCCGGTCTCGAGCGTGCGCCCCAGCGACTCGGCATTCATCCACGCCAGTGTGAGCACGCGACCGGTATCGGCGTCCTGAACAACAGCGGGCACGAGCCCGTCGTCGCCGAAGGCGATACGGCTCGCGGCATCGCCCGGCGCGGCGCTCACGCGGCCACGCCCATAAGGGTGTCCACCATCACAGGGGCGGCGTTCGTCGAAACCCGCTGCGCTCCTGCATCCAGAAGGGCGATGGCGGACGCCAGATCGCGGACCGCACCGGCTGCGATGACCCCCACACCGGCTGGCAGCGCCTCGCGCATGATCTCCACATCCTGGGTGCGGGCCTCGCCCCCGACACCGGTGGCGGTCACCGCGAAGTCCGCGCCCACCAGGGCAACCACGCCGCAGGCGCGCCGAAGAAGGCGTTCGCCCAGCAGTGGGGCCTCAAGGACCGCACGCACCATCACGCGGGCGCTGGTACTGCCCCGCGCAGCATCCACCGCGGCGCCGAGGTCGGCGCGGGCCGTTCCAAAGCGCCCCGCCAGCAGCGCCGAGACGTCCATCACCACGTCCACCTCGCGTGCGCCAGCGGCCACTGCAGCGCGTACCGCCGCGGCTTTCACGGACGTGTCGTCGAACCCGAAGGGGTAGCTCACCACGGTGCCCACCTTCACATCACCGCCGCGCAGTGCGTCGGCCGTCATGGCCACCATCGACGGGGGCACCACCACACTGGCCACGTGCAGACGCGACGCCGTGGCGCAGTGAATCGCCACGTCGTCGGCAGTGACTCCCGCCCGTACGAGCGTGAAGTCGAGGCTCTTCGCGAGTTCGCGGGCCCTCATCGTGCCGTCTCGTCCCGGGGTCGTGACATGGCGCGGAAGTATAGGGAGATCGGGGCGACTCCCCGATGCCACGCGGCTACAGCCCGAGGCGGTCCAGCATGGCGTCATCGCGCCGCCATCTGGGCCTCACCTTCACCTGAAGGTTGAGGTGCACGGGCTGCTTGAAGAAGTCGGCCAGCACCATTCGCGCCTGGGTACCGATGTCGCGGATCATCGTGCCGCCCTTCCCCACCACGATCCCCTTCTGACTCTCGGCCTCCACGTAGATGTACGCCTCAATGCGCACGCCCTCCTTCGCGTCGCTGATGTCCTCGACGTGTACGGCGAGCGCGTGGGGTATCTCGTCACGCATGCGCTGGATGGCGGCCTCACGGATCATCTCGGCCGCCATCTCGTCTTGCGTCTGATCGGTGCTCACGCCATCGGGGAAGTACGACGGCCCCTCGGGCAGGAGTGCCGGAAACTCTTCGCGCAGCGCATCCAGCCCCTCGCCCGTGAGCGCGCTGACCGGGTGTAGCGCCACGAAGTCGGGCAGCAACTCGGATGCCTGCAGGATGACCCGTGCCACCACGTCGGCCTCGACGCGATCCACCTGATTGACCACGATCACCACGGGCAGGCCACTGGCCTTGAGGCGGTGAGCGATAAACCGATCGCCCTTGCCCACCTCTTCTGCCGCATTGAGCAGAAATAGCGCCGCATCGGTATCGCCCACCGTCCGGTCCACTGTGTCCTGCATGCGCTCCGTCAGGCGATCAGCCGGTCGCTGGAACCCCGGCAGGTCGAGCAGCACGGCCTGCCACCCCTCTCCCCGTGCCACGGCCAGCACACGACGGCGGGTGGTCTGGGGTCGGTCGCTCACGGCCGCCACATGGGCACCCGCCAGCGCATTGGCCAGCGTGCTCTTGCCCACGTTGGGGCGGCCTGCAAGTGCAACCAGCCCTGAATGAAGCGGTGTCATGTCATCCCCAGATCTGGAAAAGGATCAGCGTCACGCCAGCACCCAGCATTGCGCCGGCCACCGTCTCGACGGCTGAGTGGATCCCCGCCTCCACCCGCGACTGCGCCACGAGCAGCGCCATCATGAAGGCAAGGGTGGAGATGAGTGCTGCGTGCGTCCATGGTGCCACCACAATCGTGATCGCCATCCAGCCGGCAAATGCCACCGCTGCGTGACCTGACGGGAACCCACCGCGCAGCGGCGTGCCCCGGCCCACGTAGGCCTTGATGGCGATTGCCGCAAGCGCTGTGACGGCGAGGGCGATGAGCACCACGTGAGTGGGTGCCTGGCGCACCCCGCGAAGCAGATTGCGCCCGGGCTCAGTCAGCCGTCCGTAGAGCACCAGATAGGCGATGGCCGTCGCACACGCTGCGGCGATGAGCACGGCACCGGCTGCGACGTCCTTCGCCACCTTCACGAGGGGGTGGTAACTGGTGACCACGGCGTCCACCGCCGCCTCGATTGCCGTGTTGAACATCTCGGCCACAAGCACCAGACCCACGGCGCCCACAAGGGCCAGCAACTCGAGGCGACTCACGCCGAGCGCCAGGGCGAGAATGAATACCCCGATGCCCGCGGCCACGTGCAACTGCATATTGCGCTGTGTGCGCAGCACGAACACGATGCCCTCGAAGGCCCACGTGAAAGACCACCGCAGCGACCCCTGGCGCGGGAGCGCCCCCGTACGCGGGCGGCGCAGCAGCCGCTGAGCCGGGCGCTGGTCGTCGTCGCTCAACGGGCCTCCGCCGCGTCCACGATCTCATCCTGCAGTGCCAGCATCTCGCCGTCGTCCGTCTCGTGGTCGTAGCCCATCAGGTGCAGCAGGCCATGAATCGCAAGTGTGGTGAGGGGCTCCTCAGCAGCAGCTGGGCAGATGATGATGTCGCCCAGCTCGGGCGGCGGGCCATCGTCTGGCCAGTCGAGGGCCTCAGGGCCATCCACCGGGAATGACAGTACGTCGGTGGGTGTGGGTTTGTCGCGGTGCTCACCGTTGATGCGTGCCATCTCGTCGGGCCCGATCACCATCAGCCCCACCGTCGCACGCTCCACACCCACCCGCGCGCATGCGAACCGCACATGATCGGCGAGCTGGTCAAGATCAACGGGCGCCAGACCGTCTGCGACGGATGCCTCGATCTCAATCAGCGTGTGCCACCCCAGGGATTGTCGCTCTCCTCATGCACCCGGTAGGCCTCCACGATGTGCTGCACCAGTTTGTGGCGCACCACGTCCTCGTGCGAGAAGTGGACGACTTCGATGCCGGGGATACCGCCAAGCACCTTCTCGATGTCCGCCAGGCCGGACCGGCGGTCACGGGGAAGATCCACCTGCGTGATGTCCCCGGTCACCACCACCTTCGACCCGAAGCCCAAGCGCGTGAGGAACATCTTCATCTGTTCCACCGTGGTG
>CANJMX010000046.1 GCA_947475125.1 Actinomycetota bacterium | reverse complement strand
CGCTGGCTGTACGGCGGGATTCTGCAATCCACGGCCCATGCGCGCACAGCCTCGCGTGCGACGTTTCCCGCCGCGGTGGCGAGCATGCACGGGTTGATGTCCACAACCTCGTCCCAGCGCCCGCGACGATGGAACCCCAGCACCAGCTCGCCATCAGGCCCCGGCGTCGCCGAGTACTCCATCTTGTTGCGGTAGCCGAATCGCTCGATGGCCGGGTCGGCCTCAAGCACGTTCACATCAGTGAGGCCACCAATCCGGGCCAGATGCTCAATCACCTGTTGGCGCTTGGCCTCGAGCACCTCGTCGTACTGCACATGCTGCAGGCGGCATCCCCCGCAGTCGGGTACGAACGGGCACTCCACTGGCACGCGCCCCGGGCCAGGTGTGAGCACCTCAACCAGATCCGCCTCAGCGAACCGGCGGCGCACTTTGCGAAGACGCACCAGTGCCACGTCACCCGGCGCCGTGTCGGGTGCGAACACCACGAAGCCGTCAGCACGGGCGACGCCCCGGCCCCCGAAGGCCAGATCGCCCACCGTCACCTCAATCTCATCGCCGTACTTCGGCCGTTCCTTCTTCGTGGGCTGGTCCATCACAGCCGCCTGTGCGCGAGCGCGGGCAGCGATGCGCGGATGACCGACTGCACATCAAGGTCAAGATCCGCCGCTGCGAATCCCTCCCCCTCCGGTACTTCGGCCAGCACGCGGCCCCATGGGTCCACGATCATCGAGTGGCCCCAGGCACCCTCGCCGGTGGCGTGAATGCCCTGCTGCCCCGCGGCGAGAACAAAGCATTGATTCTCAACCGCGCGGGCACGCAGCAGCAACTCCCAGTGGGCCTCACCGGTGGCCGGGGTGAAATTGGCGGGCACGCAGAGCGCAGTGGCTCCGGCAGCCGAATGGGCGCGGTACAGCTCAGGAAAGCGCAGGTCGTAACAGACCGACATGCCGATACGAAGACCCAGTGCGTCGCCGGTCACCGCCCGGTCACCGGCGTCTGTGGCAGCCGACTCACGGTACTCGTGGCCGTCCACGGTCACGTCAAACAGGTGGATCTTGCGATACACGGCGAGGTCGTTGCCACCTGCGCCGATGAGCACGCTTGTGTTGAAGGCGCGCGACCCGTCACCCACGGCCTCCAGCACACTGCCGGCAATGATGGCCACGCCGAGGTCACGGGCCCATCCCCGGGCGGCCGTGAGCGACGGGCCGTCGAGGGGCTCGGCACCGCTGGCCGTGGCCGACGTCGGCCCCCACCAGTTCCACTTCTCGGGCAGCACAATGAGCCGGGCACCGGATGCGGCCGCAGCATCCACGAGATCCGCCGTCCGGGCAATGTTGGCCGCGGAATCGGAATCCGACAGCACCTGTACCACGGCGGCACGCAGCGGTTCAGCGGGCATCAACAGAGCCCCGCGCTACCATGGCCCCGAACGCCCACCCATGACCAGCAGGAGACGAGATGTCGACGGTTGAGACACTCACCCGCATCGAAGACGTCCTTGAGCGGATCCGCCCTGCACTCCATGCAGATGGTGGCGACGTCGAGCTGATGGATTTTGACGACGAGGGGTTCGTCCACCTGCAGATGCTCGGCGCGTGCGGCGGATGCCCCATGTCGACGGCCACTCTCACCCTCGGCATCGAGGCGGAGCTCCGCCGCGAGATCCCCGAGGTTGAAGGCGTTATCACCGTCTAGGAGATGGGCGGGCCGATTGGCCCGATGCCCTGATCGCGGTGTACCTGGCGGGTACACACGTCCTGGACAAAGGCGAGGCCCGCACCACGGGCGATAGCCCCGGCCTCATCGCTGATGCAACCCGGCTGCAGCCACAGGGCCTGTGCACCGACCGCCACGGCCTCCTCGGCGATGCCGGGGGCGGCGTCTGAATTGCGGAAGACGTCCACCATGTGGATGGGACCATCGATCTCTGCCAGCGAGCCCACCACCGGCTGGCCCAGCACCTCGCCGCCGCCCGGCCGTACGGGGATGACACGGTACCCCTGCGCGAGCAGGTACTCCATCACGCCGTACGAGGGCTTCGCGGGATCTGGCGACGCGCCGATCATGGCGATGACACAGGTCTGGCCGAGAATCTCGGCCGGAGTCGAATCGGGCCCCATCACATTCCTCCCGTCGTGCACCGAGATCCGCTTCATCGGGGTGCCCGGATTTGAACCGGGGGCCTCTCCGTCCCGAACGGAGCGCGCTACCAAGCTGCGCCACACCCCGAGGTGAAGCCCGCGGATAGTAGCCCATCATGCGTGCATTTCGAGGTGCCCATCAGGGCCAGGTCGTGGCCTGCATCCGGTGATGGGCGTAGCGTCTCGATATGGACGCGCGCGAGGTGATCGGACGGTGACCCGCCCATCTCCACGCGCGCTGCAGTGAGCGACCCGCAGGCCACTTGGCCGCGGGTCGTTGTCGTTTTCGGGATATTTCCATCACCAGGGAGGATCGAGTGGCAAATCACCTGACCCCGGATGAGCTCGCCGAAGTAATCGGCATGCGCACAGACCGCCTCGTGCGGTACTGCCTTCTGCAGTCGATTCCCATCTATCAGGGACGCGTGGACAAAACCTTGGTCGTCACGAGCCTTCTGGAGACCGGGCACCGCTTTCCAGAGGAGGCCGCCGAGGCGCTCGTGGCCTGACCCGGGGTCTGCTGCACCGCCCACCAGGGGGGCGGTGCCGCAGACCCCGGCGGGACGGGATGCCCCGGGCACGGCGCTAGCCTCCCTCCCCATCGTGACCTCTGCCCACCGCCCATGGCCGCATCGCATCGCCCTCCTTGCGCTGGCGGCACTCACCGTGGCCATACCTGCCATTGCCACGGCCAATCCGGTCGATGGCACCGTCCAGGCGTTCGCGCGCACGCACCCGGGCATCAGCGCCCTGGTGACGCGGCTCGACGCGTCCGGCCCCGTTGCCGTCGCGGCCGTCAATGCAGACGAGTCGTTCGCACCGGCATCGACGATGAAGATCATCACGAGCGCCTCCGCGCTGCTGACGGTGGGGCCCGACTTCCAGTTCACCACGCGGGTAGAGGGGAAGGCGCCGGTCGGCGGGGTTGTGCAGGGCCCGGCGTATCTCATCGGGGCCGGTGATCCGCTGCTGTCCACACGCGCGTTCTCCCGCGGCTACCTCGATGGCGTCGGGACGCCGATTGAGCGTCTGGCGTCCAACATCAGGAAGTCGGGAACCACCTCCATCTCGGGCGGCATCATCGTGGACGAGTCGCTGTTTGACTCGCGCCGCACCGGTCCGCAGTGGCGCAGCGACTATGTGTGGGAGTGCGGCCCCCTGTCGGCAATCGCCACCAATCAGGGGCGCGCGGGCAAAGACGAGGCACACAACGTCTCGATCCCTGCCATCGCCGCTGGCCAGCGGCTCGTCACCGCACTCCGCCACGTCGGGGTCACCGTGCACGGCACGATCCGGGAGGGCGACAATGCTCCGGGTGGAGACATCCTCGGTGAGGTCAAGTCGAAGCCGCTGTCGGCCGTTCTCGGCTTCATGAACCCGGCCAGCAATAACTTCGCTGCCGAGACCCTCACCAAGGATGTGGGCGCGTATGGGGCCGGGCATGGCACCACGGCGGCGGGTACGGCTCAGGCCGAGAAGATTCTGCGCGAACACGGCGCGCTGGCCCCAGAGGACGACCTGGTGGACGGCTCCGGGCTGTCGCATGCGAACCGCCTCTCGGCTTCCACGCTCGTCACCATGCTCGGGCTGGCCACCACTCAGCCGGAGTGGGGCGATGCGCTCATCAGATCGCTGGCGCACGGCGGCGAGGGCACTCTCATCCATCGTCTGCGCGATCCAGCGGTGCGAAACCGTATCCGGGCGAAGACCGGCTACATCGATGGCGTTGCCTCGCTGGCGGGCACGGTCACCAGCACCTCGGGAGAGCGTTACGCATTTGCATTCCTCATCAACGACCCCGACATCGGGGCGGCGCAGCGCACCATGGACAGGGCCGTGACCCTTCTCGCCACGGGTGCTGCCGACACCAGCCCCGCAGTTCCCTCCTAGACCCCGGCCTGCCGCTCCGGCAGGGGATCGTCCCCCGCCAGCACCCGCTGAAAGCTGAGTTCGTCGATCACGGGTACCCCGGCCGACTCCGCTTTGGCAACCTTGCTTCCCGGATCACGCCCCGCCACCACGAACGTGGTCTTCTTCGACACCGAATCGGTCGATTTTCCCCCTGCGGCCACGATGGCCCGCTTGGCCTCATCACGGCTAAAGGCGTCCAGCCCTCCGGTCACCACCACCGTGCATCCGGTGAGCGGGCCATCCATCGGCCCGTCGGGTACGTCCATCTCCACGGTCAGGCCAGCCGTCCGCAGGCGCTCAAGCATGGCCCGGTTGTCATCACTCGACAGAAACTCCGTGACCGCCTCGGCCACCACGGGACCAACCCCCTCAGCACGGGCAAGGTCGTTGGGCGACGCCGCCAGCAGGGCATCGAGTGATGGCGCGACGAGGGCAATGGAGCTGGCCGTCACTTCCCCCACGTGCCGGATGCCGAGTGCATTGATGACCCGCGGCCATGGGCGCTCACGCGACGCGGAGATGCCCGCCACCAGGTTCGCCGCGCTCTGATCCTTGAATCCCTCGAGTGGGATGAGCTGCTCCGAAGTGATGTCGTAGATATCGGCCACGTTGCCCACAAGCCCCACCTCGAACAACTTCGCGACGGTCTTGTCGCCGAGCCCCTCGATGTCCATGCATCCGCGCGACGCAAAGTGAATAACGCTCTGCACCAGTTGATCGGGGCACGAGCGGTTGGGGCACCGCCACATCACTTCATCCTCGGGCCGCACCAGCGTGGTGCCGCATGACGGACACTCTGTGGGCAGGACGAACGGCACTTCGTCACCTGTCCGCCGCTGGGTGAGCGCCGACACCACCTGGGGGATGACGTCGCCGGCGCGCTGCACAACCACCGTGTCACCGATGCGCAGGTCCTTGCGCGCGAGGTCGTCCTGGTTGTGCAGCGTGGCGTGCTGCACGGTGACCCCACCCACGTGCACCGGCTCAAGCTCGGCCCACGGAATGATGGCCCCGGTGCGGCCGACATTGATATTGATGGCCTTCAGCAGCGTGGTCGCCGTGGTGGGGGCGAACTTGTACGCAATGGCCCAGCGCGGGGCACGGGCCACCGCGCCCAGGCGGCGCTGCTGCTCGAGGGAGTTCACCTTCACCACGGCCCCATCGATGTCGTAGTCGATATCGCCACGACGCTCCTCCCACCGGGCGCACGCGGCAGCCGCGGCAGTGATGTCGTCGACAACCTCGATGAGAGGGTTTACCGCAAACCCGGCGTCACCCAGCCATGTGAGCACATCGGTCTGGGCCTCAACGTGCAGGCCATCGCTGGCACCCACCGCGTAGAACCACGCCGACAGCGGCCGCTCTGCCGTGAGCCGTGGGTCGAGCTGCCGCAGGCTGCCGGCCGCAGCGTTGCGTGGGTTTGCGAATGTCGGCAGCCCCTCGGCCGCCCGGACCTCGTTGAACTGCGCAAAGGCCTCGAGCGGGAGGTACACCTCACCCCGCACCTCCACACGACGCGGCGGCGTGCCCGCCTGGGGCCGCAGCACTAGCGGAACGGACTGGATGGTGCGGATGTTGGCGGTCACGTCCTCACCCACCGTGCCGTCGCCGCGCGTTGCGCCCACCACCAACTGGCCATCCTCATAGGTGAGCGAGATGGCGAGCCCATCGATCTTGGGCTCCACAACAAACTGCACAGCGGTGCCGGCGAGACCCTCCTGCGCCAGCACCGACCCCAGGCGGGTGTTCCACTCGAGCAGCTCCTCCTCCCCCCGGGCGTTGGCCAGACTCAGCATGGGCTGATCGTGGGAGTGCGACTCGAAACCCGCCGCGGGGCCGGCACCCACCCGTTGCGTGGGAGAGTCGGGGGTCACCAGGTCGGGGTGAGCCACCTCGATCGCCTCAAGCTCGCGCAACCAGTCGTCGTACACCGCATCATCCACTGCAGGATCGTCCAGCACGTAGTACTGGTGCGCGGCGTCACGGATGAGCCCACGCAGTTCGTCTGCGCGCTGGGCATCGCTCACGATCCGCCTCCCAGAAGCAGCGCGTCCAGTGCCGGGATGTCGTCCACCACGAAGTCAGGGTGCTCGGCATCGAGCGCGGCCCGATCGAAGAAACCCCAGGTCACCCCGATTGTCGCAACGCCGGCAGCATTGCCCGCGGCGATATCAAACGGGGCATCACCCACGTAGCAGGCATCGCCGGGGAGGCCATTCAGGTGCTCCAGGGCCACACGCACCGGCTCCGGGCCGGGCTTGTGGGTTTTGCAGTCCTCCAGACCCACAACGTCGTCCAGATACCGCGCGATCTCCGGCAGCGCTTCGAACGCGAGATCGACGGTTGGACGGCTCTTCGACGTGACGATGCCGATGCGGCATCCGGCCTCATGCAAGCGCTGCAGCAGATCGTCCATTCCCGGATACGACGCGATGAGATCGGCGGTGTGTGCGTGGTTCCAGGATCGCTGCGCTGCCAGCAGCGCGTCGGCGTGCTCGTCGGAAAATGCCCGCATCTGGTCGATGAGCGGCCGGCCGACGTTCGCCGTCAATTCATCATCGGACAGATCAAGCCCCAGCACGGTGCGTACGGCATGCCGGTGCGACTCACGGATGAGCGCGACGGTGTCCACCACCGTGCCATCGAGATCGAACAGGACCGTGCCGAACCGCGGTGGCATGGCCTCAGTGCACTCCGGCGTCGTCGAGGAGCCCGTCGATCTCCCAGCGCTGCATCTCGTCCATCCCATCGATGTCGGTGAGGTCGAAGTGCAGAGGGGTCACCGACACCAGGCCATCGTCGATGGCCGAGAGGTCGGTACCGGGCTGCTGGTCATGACTCATTGGCTCGCCGTAGATGCGGTAGTGCTTCTTTGATCCGGATTCACCCTCGAGCGTGAGGGTGTCGTCATATACGCGCCGCCCCAAGCGCGTCACCTTCGCACCCGTGATCTCAGCAGGCGATATGCCGGGCCCATTCACGTTGAAGATGACGTGACGCGGGAACCGCCGCTGGCACGCAAACGGCACCAACCTGGCGGCGAACGCGGTGACGGCCGAGAAGTCATATGCGAGCCCCGGGCCACTCCCCCCACCGAGCGCGTCCTGGCTTACGGCAATCGCGGGAATCCCAAGCATCACGCCTTCAAGCGCTGCAGCAACGGTGCCCGAGTACGTCACGTCGTCACCGAGGTTCAGCCCGAGGTTGGCCCCGCTCACCACCACATCGGGGGGAGCGCCGATGAGCCCGAGCGCCCCGAGCCGCACGCAGTCAACAGGCGTACCACTGATGGCGAAGGCCTTCGTGCCGTCCCCGATCTCCACCTCGTCCACCACAAGAGGATCGTGAATGGTGATGCCACGACCGATCGCGCTGCGATTGGTATCCGGCGCGATCACGAATACCTCACCGAGGGAATCCACGGCCTGCTTCAGCGCGAGGAGTCCCGGAGCATCCACGCCGTCGTCGTTGGTCACGAGAATCCTCACTGGTCACCGATGGTACCCACCGGCGCGGAGTGCCCCCCGTCAAAACAGCGCCATGGATGCCCCCCAACATGAGCCACAGGGGCGGAGTGCCCCCGCCGGGAAGACGAAACGACGCCATGGCCATCAGGGCAACGCCCTGGTTGCCTCGCGCTTCCGATTCGCGACCGACGGGGACACTGCGCGCCCGGGGCGTCCGGAAGGAGCGAGCACGACCCGAGAAGCACCCGACCCCCAATGCCCAACATGAGCCACGGGGGCGGAGTGTCCCCGTCGGGAAGACGAAACGACGCCATGGCCATCAGGGCAACGCCCTGGTTGCCTCGCGCTTCCGATTCGCGACCGACGGGGACACTGCGCGCCCGGGGCGTCCAGGCGGACCCCAAGAGGAGCGAGCGCGGCCCCCTCAGTACCGAACAGCCACCAGCGTGAGCCCATGCGGCGGCGCCGTGATGCCGGCATCACTCCGCGGCGTGCCCTCCAGCAGGGCCCGGAACGATTCCGTATCGCGTCGCCCCCGCCCGCACTCGAGCATGGTGCCCACCAGCACGCGAACCATGTGACGCAGGAAGGCGTTGGCCTCGAGCCGCAACACCCACTCGTCGCCGTCGTCGCGCCACGCACACTCGATCATGGTGCGGTGGAAGAACGTGTGGTTGGTCTCGGTCGGGGTGAAGGCCCGGAAGTCGTGCTGCCCCACAGCCATCGCTGCGCATGCATCGAGGGCGGCTCTGTCGAGCGGCCTGCCGAGATGACGAAGGGTGCGATGGCGGCGAAGCGGCGAGGGTGGTCCCACCAGCAAGCGATAGTCGTACACACGTGAAGTGGCGTCTCCGCGCGCGTCGAAGCCATCCGGCATCACCGTCACGTTCCGCACCGCCACGTCCTGGGGCAACAACCCCGCGAGCGACCGGCGAAGGCGCACCGGCTCGGCCTCGGCGAGACCATCCGGCACCACGATGCTCGCCACCTGGCCGCTGGCATGAACGCCGGAGTCGGTGCGGCCCGCCACGCGAATGCCCGGGCGCGACCTGAAAATAACATCGAGGGCATCCCTGAGGACACCCTCGACAGTTCTCTCGCCGGGCTGCTCAGCCCAGCCCAGAAACGCCGCGCCGTCGTACTCGATGTCGAGACGGAGCGCGGTCACCGCACGCGGGCTAGTTGTAGTTCGTCGGCGACAGGCCGAAGGCCGTCACGCGGAACGGGAACACGTCGTACAGCGTGCCGGGCGACTGGTACACCTGCGCAAGCGCCCACTGGTTCTGGGCGTTGAGCGTGACGTAGCCGCTCCCCTTCTGGGTGATGACCGACCAGGCGTATCCGTTGACCGGACCCACGCGGCGCTCGGTCACCTTGATGCCCGACGACGTGTTGAGCTGCACGTAGACCGATGCCCACTTGTTCTTGGAGCCGGTCCCGCGCTGCGCCTGCAGACGGAAGCTGTAGCCCCCGTTGCTCGCCGATGCGATCGTGTACTTGTTCGAGGTCGGACCGCACTGCTGTCCCGTGGGGAACAGGTCGCTGACCACCGCGACGGGCACGCCACCGACGTTGTCGCAGAAGTTGACGCCGCCATCCACGACCGTCCACTGCGAGCCGGCCCCGTAGAGGATGACCCACTGCGTGGAAATCTGGCTGCGGTACTGGGCCGTCGGGATGATCTGGGCCCGGGCGTACGACGGGTTCACCGAGCTCACCGCGATGTTGCCCACGGAGTACTCGGAAAACGTGTAGCCCTGTGTCTGCGTGGTCCATGCGTTGACCGCCGCCACGATGCCCGTGACCTCGGCCGGCGAGCCGGCCTGCGTGGCCACGGCCGGGGAGGCCACGGCGATCGCACCGAGGCCCACGGCGATGGCCCCAAGACCGATGGATGCGCGGGTGCGAAGGGTCATGCGGCTACTTCGGACGAGCTCGGTACCGGACGCGAGAGCTCAAGCAGCACCATCGGAGCGGCATCGCCCTGGCGCGGACCAAGCTTGATCACCCGCGTATAGCCACCGGGAATGTCCTTGAATACGGGAGCGATCTCGTTGAACAGGCGGTACGTGATGGGCTTGTTGCGGAGCAACGCGATGGCCTGACGGCGGGCGTGCAGCGTGCCCTGCTTGCCGAGGGTGATCGCGCGCTCTGCCGTCTGGCGGGCCAGCTTGGCCTTGGCCGCGGTGGTCTGGATGCGCCCATGCTCAAGCAGCGCGATGGCCATGTTGGCCGCCATCGCCGAGCGATGTGCGCTGTCACGATTAAGCTTGGGTCCGCGGTTGCGGTGTCGCATCTGAGTCTCCGGTTACTGGTTGGTGCGGTCAGTCGTCGCGAAGCGCGAGACCGTGGCGGGCAAGGTTCTCCTTGACCTCCTCGACGCTCTTCTTGCC
This sequence comes from Actinomycetota bacterium, assembly GCA_947475125.1. Classification (GTDB taxonomy): domain Bacteria; phylum Actinomycetota; class Thermoleophilia; order Miltoncostaeales; family Miltoncostaeaceae; genus SYFI01. The sequence continues at coordinate 126 of CANJMX010000046.1, read as the reverse complement.
GAAGTTCGGGATGGCCGCAAGGTCATCCTCGCTCTTCGAGATGAGGTCGCCGATGGTCTCAACGCCCACGCGCTTCAGGCAGTTGTACGAACGCACACCGAGCTCAAGCTCCTCGATGAGGATATT
>CANJMX010000045.1 GCA_947475125.1 Actinomycetota bacterium | reverse complement strand
CCGATTCCTTACTCATCCCGCGAACAATCAGCGGACTCCCGTCACTCCCGGCTCATGCGGGGGTCATAGGGTCACCCCATGGATGCGACGGGGGAGACGAACTGATGATGAGCCGACGTGAAGCAACGCTTACCGGGGTGCTGGTGGCCGGGCTCACGGTGGTGGGTGGTGTCGCGGGACCACGGATGATCTCGGTCGGGCCGGCTGCAGCACCAGACACCTCTGCTGCAGCCGTGGCCAAGGCCACCAACGCGCTGGGGTCGCCGCAGGCGGTGAAGATCCGTTCCATCGCCACGGGCGCACCGTCGTCGGCGACGCCCACCAGTTACGCGTCGCAGCAGTCAGCGGCTCCGCAGGCCTCGTACTCGCAGGCCGCACCGGTAGCGGCAACCGCCACGTCCTGATCGGCGGCCGCGTGTGCAGGTAGCGTGCCCGCCATGCGCACCACACGACTCATCGGTGCCGGCGTCATTGGCGCGGCACTCATCACTGCTGGCGCGCTCGTGCGGGCGGTCAGCGGAGTACAGGCTCGCGCGGCTGGGGACGTGGAGGGCTTTCTGGGGCTCCCGCCTGAGGAGCGCAGTCGCCGGCCGGTTGTCGCATGCATCGGCGCCAGCATTGTGCGTGGCCGCGCGGGCGTCGACTTCGTACGCATGCTGCGCGAGGAGTTCCCCGACATGGCATTCGTCAACGGTGGGGTCAACGGGCACGTGGCATGGGAGACGCTCCGGGGGCTCGACGACGTTCTCGCCTGCGCACCAGAGCACGCCATCATCCTGGTAGGCACCAATGATGTTCAGGCCACACTCTCGGGCAAGGCCACCCGGGCGGCCGAGAAGTCGCGGCATCTGCCTCAGGTCCCATCCGTCGACTTCTACGGTGAATGCCTCACCGAGATGATTGACCGGCTGCACGCCGATGGTGTGAGCGTGGCCGTGTGCTCGCTACCGCCAGTGGGACAGGACCTCACCGACGAGGTGAACACACGCACCCTTGAGTTCAATCGGGTGATCGAGGTCATCTGTGAATCGCGCGACGCCACCTACCTGCCGGTGAATGAGCGCATGAGCGAGATTCTTGAGGCGGTTGGCGCGACGCATGGCCCCGCGTTCGGGGGGTGGGGTCGCCCGGCAATCGAGTCGTTTATCTGGCACTTCGTGTTCGGGCGGTCATTCGATGACATCGCGGCTCGTCACGGGATGGTGCTCTCGCCGGACGGCGTGCATCTCAATACCGAGGGCGCGGGCATCGTGGCCGACCTTGCCGGGGACTTCCTGGCGGAGTGACCGCCTAGCGGATGGTGACGGTGGTGCGGCCGGTCCAGGCCGGGACGCGATGCCAGCGGCCCACGCGCAAGCGCACGGTGCACGAGCCGGAGTGCCACGGGGCAACGAGCCGTCCGCGTCTGATGTGGCACGGACCGGTCTCCGACCACGTGCGGTGGCCCCGCGATGCCGGTGGCACGAGGAGGCGGGTGAGGGGGGTGCGCGATCCACGTGCCACGTGTCGGCGATGTGTCGGCGTGCCGCCAAGCGATTCGCCGGCCGATCCCGACGGGCTGTCCGGCGGTTCGGGCGGCAGGCCTGCGCGCAGGGTGTGCGTCACACCGAACGTGAGGTCGCTCGCCGGTGCCACCTCACCAAAGGAACATGTGAGTGGGCCGTCGGTCCACGAGCACGACTGGCCGGATGGCTGGATCGTGGCGGTGTAGCCCTCGATGTCACCGTCAGCAGGGGCCCACGACTCCGATACGGCGCCGCTGTGGAAGAGGATGAGGGCTCCGTCGGTCGATTGCATGCGCACGGGGCCATCTCCCACGTCCACGTTCACCGGCCCGTCGTAGCCCTGGTGGCTGCGCGTGGCCACATCGGCATCGATCGTGGCACCGCCCTGGCTCACCTGAAGGGTGTCCAGACATGTGACGGGGCCTGTCAGATGAAGGTCGCCGATCACGGTGAGGGGCCCGGGTGTGCAGAGGCCGGCGGATCCGATGGATCCGGCGGCGGGGGCGGTTCCGACCCCCGCGATGGTGACCGGGGCCCCCTGGACGTAGCCCCCATCTACTGACACCGAGAGCGCGTCCATCAGGTTCACGGGTCCATCGGACGAGATCGTGGCGAGTCCGTCCATGACGGTGCGGCCCGTTACGGTGATCGAGCCGGGGACGTAGGCGGTGCCGGTGGTGGCCCAATTGCCCACGATCTTGAGGTGCTGGGTGTCCACGGCGACATCGCACAGGCGCACGACGTCCAGTCCACAGGCGCCGCCCCCCGCCGGGGTCGCCCGTATGCCTCCGCTCGTCACCACCCCCTCGCCGGTGATGGTGCGGGTGGGGCCGCCGTTCATGTCCACGGCGCCATCGAACCGGACAACTCCCGTGCTGGCCATATCCGCCGACATGGCGGTGGTGCCGGTCACCCAGATCCCAGGGACGTCGCTCCACTGTCCGATCGCGGTGAGATTGCCGACAACCTTCACGTCGGCGAAGGGGGTCCCGCGCGTACCCACGTCACAGGCAGTCACGTCACTGCTGCCACACGAGTTGAAGCCGCCGCGAACGTCGCCGAGGACCGTGACGTCGGGTGCGGTCAGGACGCGCGTGATCGTTCCACTTACCTCGACCCCGGCGAGCTGGATGCGTGTTGATGCCTGGAGGTCGCCGGTCAGTCGGGTGGTGCCGAACTCGGTGATGTTTGGTGAACCCGACGCACCGTGCGAATACCAGATGCCCTCCACCTGCAGGCTGCGGCCCGCCCCCACGATCGGGTCGGTACGCACCACGCCCGATGCCACGAGAGCGCGCGTGGTGCCGGCGCTGCCGCCGAGGGAGATAGAACCACTGGTCGTGCTCAGGCTGATGCTCTGCGCCGCCACGATGTCATCGTCCAGCGAAATGGCCGGAGCCTGAACCGACACGCTTGTGGTTCCGAACGAGATCGGGCGTGCGCTGAGGCCGGAGACGTCATGGATCTGTGCGTGCGACGAGGTCTCGTCGAGCACGACGTTGATGGGGTCCGCATAGGGCACGGTGTTTCCGGAGCCATCATCACCCCCCTCAATCACCAGCCTGACGTTGGGTCCGGAGTCGGTGATGTCGAGGCGGGTCACTGCCAGCGTGGCACCACCGAGGTCGTGCCCACTGGTCTGCAACCCCATGCTTTGACCCGCAATCAGGATTCCCCCCGGGGCGCTTCGCTCGCCGGACCACCGCCATGCGCCTGAGGTCGAGATCGTGTACCTGCCTGCGGCCCCGTCGGTTCCGAGGTGCAGTACCTCATTGGTGGCCGCGTCCACCGTCAGCACCTGCGTGGTGCCGTCATAGGAGTAGGTGGACCCATGCGCGGCCGCGGCGCCTACCAGTGACACCATGACAGCGAGGCTCAACAGGATGCGGTGGGAGCGGGCACCGACGGGCATGATGGCGACCCTAGCCGCCCCCGGCTCCACACGAGCGCCGGGGGGTTCTCGTGGGGGCCACATATCAGCCGGGCTTGCGGGCGATGGCGTAGAGCTTGGTGAAGTCGTAGGTCCAGCCACGGGGGCCGGAGGCCTCACGCATCTTCTGCTCCACCTTCGCCATGTACTCAGCCACGTCACCTTCGGACTGGTCGCCGATCAGGTGGCCCGCCACCACGCGCATGCGCTCGAGGTAGGCCTCCACGGTGGTGTGGCGGATGCGGCGCTCCATCCACACATCCTCAACCTCGAGCCCGGCCGTCAGCAGGTAGTCCTCCATCTCGGGGATGTCCCGCTGCACTGCGTCAAACGCCCCCAGCCACGTGTAGTTCATCGGCTCGAGGTTGGCCAGGATGTCGCGGTATGCCCGCTCGCCGCCGCGTCCGGAGCACAGGATGGCCAATACCCCGCCGGGCTTGAGGGTGCGCGCCATGGCCTCGGCGGCCGCCCACTTCTGCGGGAACCAGTGGTACGCCATGGAGCAGATGGCCAGATCGAAGGTGCCGTCGGCGACGGGCATGTGCTCCACGTCGCCCTGGGCGAGCGTGATCTTCACACCATCGATGCCCCCGAGCTTCGCCTGGAACTGCTCAAGCATGCCCTCTGACGGGTCAACGCCGGTGATGCGCGCTGGGTGGAACCGGTCAACCAGCGCCTGTGTGGCCCAGCCGGTGCCGCAGCCGATGTCAATGACGTCGTCGTACTGCCCGGCGGGGATCGACATGATCAGGTGCTGTGCGCCACCGATGTTGAACCGCACCGCATCGTCGTAGTCACTTGCGGTGTCGGTAAAGCCCTCGGCGACGATGCTCGATTGGTCACTGCTCATGGGTCCTCCGGCGGTTTGACGGGGCGACGTTATCGGGCGGCTGCGGGGCGAAGCACGATGCGGGCGCAGCTTGGCTCGCCGTAATCCTGGTCTGGTGCTGCGGAGGCCACGCAGAAGTACAGGGGCCGCACCTGGGTGCGCGGTACCCGCCAGCGCACGGTGTAGATGTACTGGCTCGACATCGGACCCATCACCGTCTCGAGCGAGTGCACCAGGCGCCCGCGGTCATCAACGATTGAGATGAACTCTGAGCTGGTGGGTGACGGGCCGCTCACGCGATACGGGAGATTAATGGCGCCGCCGGGGCGGCCGATGGCCCGCTGCGCGCGGGCCCGAAGGGCCGGGGCGGGGAGCGTCACCGATGTGGGGGCCACGCCGTCCATGGTCTCGGTCGCCCACGCAAAGGCGGCGCTGGTGCGGGCATACACGCCCGGGGTATTGGCACGGGCGCACCCCTGCCCCCACGACACGATGCCGATCAGCACCGGGGCACCCGACACCAATGTCACAAGCGGGCCACCGGAGTCGCCCTGGCACGAGTCGGTGCGGCGCGCGGTGCCACCGGCGCAGATCTCGAGTGACGGGCTCACGCCACCCCCGAGGGCGGTATTGCAGGCGCGCGGGCTGATGAGGGGGAGCGGTACCTGGCGCGCCACCATTGGAAATGCTCCGGCGTCCTCACCGGTGTCACCCCAACCGGCCACCGATGCGCGGGTGCCCGCGGCCATGAGCCCGGTCTGGTCGGGGGCCATCATCGGCACCGGTGTTGCCGCGGTGGGCACCTCGAGCCTGAGCAGCGCGGCATCGAGGGTCTTTGGGTAGCCGGGGAACACGGCCACCTGCGAGACCGCGGTCTCTGCTCCGAGCCCCGGGTCGAGCGAGATGGTGCCGGTGAGCACGTTCACCGTGGACGGAGCCACCGGCTCGCCGGCGTCGTTGGTCACGCAGTGCGCGGCGGTCAGTACCCATCCGGGGGCCACCACGCTGCCCCCGCAGAACTGCCGTTCGAATGGCGCCTTGGTGCCCGGGGTGAGAAGCGCCGCGAGAAATGGCCAGTTGGTGGCCGATGCCTGAGAGCCGCCCACAATGCGCGACTGCCTGCCGTTTGTCACGGCCGTCGCCGGTCCCGCCAGGGCGATGACGACGGTGAGCACGACGCCGATGGCAATCGCGGTGAGGTGTCGCATGGTCGAGCGGGGTGCGGGCTGGCGGGGCATTGGGCAGTCCTCACGAGGGGCACGGGGCGCATTGACGCTAGCGGGGTGGCTGGCACGTGACAATGCCGGTGGTCGGCAGATATCGCTCGGCGCCGGCGCGGTACCTCGCGCTCAGGGCGTGGGTGGCGGGGAGAGTGTGACGGGCGGCAGCCGCGCAGGGATCGGCGGGTTTTCAAGCCAGGCGCGTAATGCCAGCACCACCGACTGGCAACTGAATGCCCGTGCACCCATGCCCGTGCCATCGAGGGGGTCGGTGTACTCACGAAGGCCCTGCGCGTCCAGCCGCTCCTCGATGGCCTCCACCAGCATGGTCGCCTCGGTGTGCCGGCCCATCCGCAACAGGCCCGGCACGACAAACGGTGGCGTGAATGGCCACGACGGCCCCCGCCAGTACTGCGGCACGAACCGTCCGTCGCCTCGCATGAAACTGGGATCCGACACGCTGACCGACGGCACCGGGTGCGGCGGCCGGAATCGCTGCGGATTGAGGATCCAGTCGTCCATCAGCCTGCGACTCACCTCCGGTGGCAGGTCGGGCAGCGCGATGGGGGCGATGCCCTGCCATACGTCGCAGGGCAGCAGCGATCCGTCGGGTGCACCGGTGCGGAAGATCCCCGCCGTGTCATCCCACAGGTGATCGACCATTGCCATGGTGATCTCGCGGGCACGATCACGTGCACCGGGGTGCCCCATGGCGTCCAGACCGATGTGGCCGAGGGCCCACGAGGTGTTGACGAGCGGGCATGCCACGTTGAACCCGCCCGCTTCGCGCGTGCGGGCGAATGAGAACCCACGTCGACGCGCTTCGTTCACCAGTACCGCAAACCCGGGGCCGCCATGGGCCTTCCATCCGAGCGGCTGGTCGAAGACCGGTGATGCGTCGCAGCCGGTCTCGTCGGGCAGGATCACCCATGCCAGGCCGGTGTCGTCTACCCGGTTGCGCTCGATCCAACCGTGGTAGCGGGGGATGGCCTCGAGGCCCTCGGCCAGGAACGCGTCGTCGTTGAGGCGCTCGGCGATCTCGGCCCACACCCACCCGATAAACGGGGGCTGGATCGTGGCTGTGGTGAAGTCGCGGCGCGAGCGCACGTTGTAGAAGGCCGCGCGGGCGAGCCGGACGGGGGCGTCCCAGAAGATGGTGTGCCCGATAAAGCCATCGGGGGTCTGTGCGGCAACCAGTGAGCGCACCTCGGTGGCCGCACGAAGTGGGTCCACCTCTGCCCAGGCCAGGGCATGCATGAGCGAATCCCAGAACCACTGGTACGGGTACTTCTCGCCGTCGGGGCAGGTGTAGCCGTAGGCCGCGCCATTCCGGCCGATTCCCTCGCGCCAGTTGGCGCCGAGAAGGGCGGTGGCCCCCCGGCGCACTCGATTGCGAACTCCATGCACGGGGGCAGCATCGCGCATGCGGCGGCGTATGGACGCAAAAAGGCGGGTGGCCGGGCGATTGCTCGCCCGGCTCCGGTCTCCCGTAAGGGAGGCGGTGGGCGGTGGATGGCGCTGGGACCCCCCCGAGTCCCTGCACGTCCGAGGTCCCCCGACCTCGAAACATCCACCGCCCGTACCCGCCATGCGCCCGGACCCTTGTGGGGTGCCCGGTGCATGGGGGGAGTTATACGCCTGTGAGACGCCGTCTCAATGATCCAACGGTGATGTTTCAACAAACCCATTACAGGTGTCATGCAATCCGTGAACATTTCGTCACCGCGTAGGCTCCCCGGTATGGCTTTGCTCCCATCCCACGCCGAGTTGCACACCACGGACCGCACCGGTTGGCTGCGCGCTGCCGTGTTGGGCGCCAACGACGGTCTGCTCTCCACGGCAAGTCTCGTGCTGGGTGTCGCGGCGGCAGGAGGGGACCAGGCGGCCCTGCTCACGGCCGGGATCGCAGGACTCGCGGCGGGTGCCATGTCGATGGCATCGGGTGAGTACGTGTCGGTGTCGTCCCAGCGTGATGCCGAGCGGGCTGATCTGGCGCGAGAGGCGCAGGAACTCGAGGATGATCCAGAGGGAGAGCTCGACGAGTTGGCGGAGATCTACGAGGCGCGCGGTATCTCACCGGCCCTCGCCCGTCAGGTGGCGGAGCAGTTGTCGGAGGGTGACCGCCTCGTGGTACATGCCCGCGATGAGTTGGGGCTGGACCAGAACGCGCTCGCTCGCCCGGTGCAGGCGGCCGTGGCCTCCGCCGTGGCGTTCTCGGTGGGCGCCATCATCCCGATCGTCATGTGTCTGCCGCCGTACGGCAGCGCTGCACGCATCTGGACCATCGTGGTGGCGACGATCATCGGGCTCATCCTGCTGGGCGCCGCCGGTGCACGGCTTGGCCGCGCCCCCATGTTCCGTGCCGCGGCCCGCGTGGTGATGTGGGGAGTGGCGGCAATGGCCGTGACGTCGGCAATTGGTGTGCTGGTGGGCACGGCCGTCTAGCGGTACCCGGCCCGGGGATCAGTGCTCGCTGCGTTCCCGCCTGACCTGCGAGCAGATGAGATCCACGCGCAGGGCCACGGTGAGGGCATCCACCTTCGCCTCGCCCTCGAGGCGGTCGGCCACATGCCAGGCCTCCTGCGACAGGTACTCAAGGCGTTCCACGGCGTCGGGCATCTCGCGCACGCGTGCCGCTTCATTGTCGAGGTAGGTGAGGATCTCCACCTGCTCATCTGGATGCCAGGTGGCACGTGCCCCCGGTCGCTCCGGGTTGCGGGCGATGAGCCACCACAGCACCGAGATGAGGGGCAGTTTGAGTGCCACCACCACGAACAGCACGTAGGTGCCCTTGAGCCAGGGCGGGCCACTGAGGTCTGGCGTGAGGACGACCAGCACGGTGCCGAAGATGGCCATGACCAGCGTGATGGCGATGACCGGGACCACCCGTCGGGCGACGGGAGTGGGGGACGATCCGCAGAGAAGCCAGCGCAACATAAGGGGGATGACTAGCATCCCCGGCCGCCATGCACGTGATCCTTCCCGATGGAACCAAGCTCGAACTGCCCGACGGCGCCACCGGCCTCGATGCCGCGTCGGCGATCGGCCCCGGCCTGGCGAAGGCCGCACTTGCCGTGCGTGTGGGCGCCGAGATGCGCGACCTGGCGAGGCCGCTGGCCGATGGCGAGGAGATTGCCATCGTCACCGGCAAGAGCGGTGATGACCACCTCTACGTGATGCGCCATTCGGCCGCGCACGTGATGGCCGAGGCCGTCATGACGCTGTTCCCGGGTACGCGCTTTGGCTTCGGGCCGCCCATCGAAGATGGCTTCTATTACGACTTCGAACTCGACGCGCCAATGACCGAGGACGACTTCCCGGCCATCGAGGCCCAGATCAACCGCATCGCCAAGGCCAACGCACCGTTTGAGCGCAGCGTCATGAATATCCCCGACGCCGCCGCCTTCTTCGCCGAGCGGGGGCAGCCGTACAAGGTCGATCAGGTTGAGGAACTCGGCCGTCAGGGCGAGGTCGACGTGTCGCTCTATCAGGAGCGCGACTTCATTGATCTGTGCCGTGGCCCGCACGTGCGCAACACCGGCAACATCGGCCGGGTCAAGTTGCTGTCGGTGGCCGGTGCGTACTGGCGGGGCAGTGAGAAGAACCCGATGCTCACGCGGGTGTACGCCACCTCGTTCCCGAGCCAGACCGAGCTGGACGAATACCTGGAGCGCATTGAGGCGGCCAAGGCGCGCGACCACCGCCGCGTGGGCCGTGACCTGGGAATCTTCTACTTCGACGAGGCCGGCCCCGGGTTCCCGTTCTTCCTCCCCAGGGGCATGGTGGTGATCAACGAGATCCAGAGCGCGCTGCGCAAGGAACTCGAGACCATGGGGTACGACGAGATCCGCACCCCCACCATGCTGAGCGACGAGCTGTGGCACCAGAGCGGCCACTACGACAACTACGCCGACAACATGTACTTCACCGAGGTTGATGGCCAGGGCTTCGCGGTAAAGCCCATGAACTGTCCCGGGGCCTGCCTGGTGTTCAGGTCCACCCGCCGCTCGTACCGCGATCTGCCCCTGCGCCTTGCCGAGTTCGGGCACGTGCACCGGCATGAGCTGTCGGGCGTGCTGCATGGCCTGTTCCGCGTGCGGGCATTCACGCAGGACGATGCCCACGTGTTCTGCCGCATCGACCAGGTGCAGAGTGAGGTGCGGGCCATCCTCGACCTGACCGAGCGCTTCTACGCGCGGTTCGGTTTTGAGGACGTGCGCATGTACCTGAGCACGCGCCCCGAGAAGGCCACCGGCACCGAGGAGATGTGGGATCAGGCCGAGGAGGCCCTGCGCTCCGCCCTTGGCGATCGCGAGTACGGCCTGAAGGAGGGCGACGGCGCCTTCTACGGCCCGAAGATCGACGTGCAGGTCACCGACACCATGGGCCGCTCATGGCAGCTCGGCACCTGCCAGCTCGACTTCTACATGCCCGAGCGCTTCGGCCTCGAGTACACGACAGCCGACGACACGGTGGAGCGCCCGGTGATCATCCACCGTGCCATCACCGGCTCGCTTGAGCGCTTCCTGGGGATCCTGCTTGAGGACACCGGTGGCGACCTGCCGTT